>NZ_JAMXSG010000198.1:0-11080 GCF_024124365.1 Pseudonocardia sp. McavD-2-B | reverse complement strand
GGCCGCGCCCCGGGCCCCGGCGAGCGCCGCGCCGGGCCAACCCGCCAGCACCCGCTTCCAGGCCGCGGGCGCCCCGCAGGTGTGGACGACGCCGATCCCGGCGGCCGCCCCGGCCACCAGCCCGGCCCCGATCATCGACGCCCAGGGGGCGGTGACGGCCATGTCCCGCGGCAGCAGCGCGCCGGCGAGCACGGCGAGCGCGGCGGCGGCCCCGGCCTGGGACGCGACGACGGCGCCCGCGTCGTGCCGGACCCGCCCGCCCAGGCGGAGCACCGCCCAGCGCGAGCAGAAGGCGACCAGCGCGACGACCACCAGCGTCGGCAACAGCGGCAGCACCCCGAACGGGCGCCCGTCCACCGCGACCGGGATGAGGTGCGCGGCCAGCCACAGCGGGACGGCCGTGGCGAGTGCCCCGTCCGCGGTGACCGCGACGCCGCCGGTGCCGGTCAGCAGCGCCGCCACCGGGACGAGCATCGTGTACCCGGCGAGGACGGCGCCCATCGTGGCCACGAGCAGGATCCGCAGCCGGTCCAGCCCGGTGCCGGTCCCGGTACCGCGCGTCGGGGTCCGGGCGGGGCGGCGGCGCCCCCGCTCCCGGTCCGCGACGGCGGTCGCACGCCCACCGCGGGACCGCTCCGGTGCGGACCCGGTGGACCGGGCCCGGGAGGCCGGGCGGCCGCGGGCGGGACGGGGCGGGGTGGTGCTCACCCGGTCAGCGTCGCAGCGAACGCGGCCCGGGAGGGGAAGGCACGCCGCGACGTGCCGGGGCCCACGGTTCCCTCCGCTCAGGCGGAGCCGTCACCGCCGGGCCGGAAGGTGCGGGTGGCCTCGTCGTCACCGGACGCCGGGGCCGCGGGGCGCTCGGTCTGCTCGCCGGGCGCCGGGGCGGAGCCGGAGCCGGGGATCGCGGAGGGGCGGGTGACACCCACGTCGTCCCCGGTACCGCCCGCGCCCGCCGTGTAGGGGGTGGTCGGGGGCGGGGCCTGCTCGCCTCCCGGCGCGCCGGTCACCGCGGCGGCGCGGTCGCCGTAGGACACCCCGGAGAAGGCACCGCCCGCGCCGGACGGCGGGGGCGGTGCCGCGTCGGCCTGCGGGGTGCCGCCGCCGACCGCGTGACGGCCCGCGTCGTCGCCGGTCCGGTCCTGTGCCCCGGGCACCTCGGGCGCGCCGTGGGCCCCGGACTGCCCCGGGTACTGCCCGGCGGGGGGCTGCGACGCCGCGGGCACCGCACCGGGGGCGCCGTACGCGGCGGCACCGGCGTGATCCGCGCCGGGCTGCACCGCACCGGACTGCGCCGCACCGGACTGCGCCGCACCGTGGGCGGCGCCGTACTGGCCCGCTCCGTACTGACCGGCGCCGTACTGGCCGGCGCCCGGCTGGGCGACACCGTGCTGTCCCGCACCGGGCTGCCCCGCGACGTGCTGTCCCGCGCCGTACTGTCCCGCGCCGTACTGGCCCGCACCCGGCTGGCCGGGGGCGTACGGGGCCGCTCCGGGCTGGGCGGCGTAGGGGCTCGCGCCGTACTGGCCCGAGGCGTAGGGGTCCGCGCCGTAGGGCGTCGCACCGGAGGCCGCACCGTACGGGGCCGCGGCACCCGGCTGGCCCGCGCCGTAGGGCTGCTGCGGCATCCAGGGCGGCTGCCGGCCCGGCGGGACCTGGCCGGGGCCGGGGCCCCAGCCGGGTTGCCCGACGTGCGACGGGCGCTGCGCCCGCGGCGCGGGGGCGGGGACGACGCCGGACAGGAGGAGCTGGGCGTAGAGCAGTGCGGCGGCGGCGAGCAGCGCGACCACGAACACGACCCAGCCGAGCGTGCCGCCGACCGCCCCGGTGCCGGTGCCGGCCAGGAGCAGCAGCATCGTCAGCGCCCCCGTCGTCGACAGGACCACGCCCGCGACCAGGGTGCGCCCGGTGCCGGGCAACAGGGTCAGGGCGCCCGCGACGCCACCGGCGACGACCATCGCGACCGGGAACAGCCCGGTGGTGACGTCGAAGAAGGTCAGGACCAGTGCCAGCAGGGCCAGCACGGCCCCCGCCAGGACGGCGACCCGCACCGTCGGAGCGGGCGCGGCCTGCTCCGGAGCCTGGACGGACCCGGGCTCGTTGCTCGACATGACGACCACTCCCGTGTGACGGACGGACTCGCTGCACCGCACGCTAGCCGATGCCCCCGACACGGCCGGGTGAGGCGCACCTGGTGCACACAGCACGACGCGCGGGCACCCGGGAGAAGTTCCCGGGGCCCGCGCGTCGGACGTGCGACCCGATCTCCGATCAGGCGGAGAGGATCTCCTTCATCAGCGCGGCGGTCTCGGACGGCGTCTTGCCGACCTTGACACCGGCGGCCTCGAGGGCCTCCTTCTTGGCCTGCGCGGTACCGGCCGAGCCGGACACGATCGCGCCGGCGTGGCCCATCGTCTTGCCCTCGGGGGCGGTGAAGCCCGCGACGTAGCCGACGACCGGCTTGGTGACGTTGGCCTTGATGAAGTCCGCGGCGCGCTCCTCGGCGTCGCCACCGATCTCACCGATCATCACGATGGCCTCGGTCTCGGGGTCCGCCTCGAACGCCTCGAGGGCGTCGATGTGGGTGGTGCCGATGACCGGGTCGCCGCCGATGCCGATGGCGGTGGAGAAGCCGAACTCACGCAGCTCGTACATCATCTGGTAGGTCAGCGTGCCGGACTTCGACACCAGGCCGATCCTGCCCGCGCCGGCGATGTTCGCCGGGATGATGCCCGCGTTGGACTTGCCGGGCGAGATGATGCCGGGGCAGTTCGGGCCGATGATCCGGGTCTTGTTGCCCGTGGCGACCGCGTGCGCCCAGAAGTACGCCGAGTCGTGCACCGGGATGCCCTCGGTGATGACGACGGCCAGCGGGATCTCGGCGTCGACGGCCTCGATCACGGCGTCCTTGGCGAACTTCGGCGGGACGAAGATGACCGACACGTCGGCGCCGGTCTCCTTGATCGCCTCCTCCACCGTGCCGTACACGGTGACGTCCTTGTCGCCGATGGTGTGCGTGGTCCCGGCCTTGCGGGCGTTCACACCACCCACGATGTTCGTCCCGGCGGCGAGCATCTTGGTGGCGTGCTTGGTGCCCTCGCCGCCCGTGATGCCCTGGACGATGACCTTGCTGTTCTCGTTGAGGAAGATCGACATGTCTCAGGCTCCAGCGTTCGCGAGCTCGGCGGCCTTGGCTGCCGCGTCGTCCATCGTGCCCACCACGGTGACGAGCGGGTGGTTCGCGTCGGCGAGGATCTGACGACCCTCCTCGACGTTGTTGCCGTCCAGGCGGACGACCAGCGGCTTGGTCGCGTCGTCGCCCAGGATCTTGAGGGCCTCGACGATGCCGTTGGCGACCGCGTCGCAGGCGGTGATGCCGCCGAAGACGTTGACGAAGACGCTCTTGACCTCGTCGTCACCCAGGATGACGTCCAGGCCGTCGGCCATCACCTGCGCCGAGGCGCCGCCGCCGATGTCGAGGAAGTTGGCGGGCTTGACCCCGCCGTGCGCCTCGCCGGCGTAGGCGACGACGTCGAGGGTGCTCATGACGAGCCCCGCGCCGTTGCCGATGATGCCGACCTGGCCGCCGTCGAGCTTGACGTAGTTGAGGCCCTTGGCCTTGGCCTTCGCCTCGAGCGGGTTCTCGGTGCGCTCGTCGACCAGGTCCGCGTGCTGCGGGTGCCGGAAGTCGGCGTTGGTGTCCAGGGTGACCTTGCCGTCGAGGGCGATCACCTTGTCCTGCGGGTCACGGACCAGCGGGTTGACCTCGACCAGCGTCGCGTCCTCGGAGACGAAGGTCTCCCAGAGCTTCACGATCACGTTCGCGGCCTCGTCGGCGACGGCGGCCGGGATCTTGCCCGCGGCGACGATCTCGTCGGCCTTGGCCTTGTCGACACCGGCGATCGGGTCGATGGCGATCCGGGCCAGCGCGTCCGGGCGCTCGACGGCCAGCTGCTCGATCTCCATGCCGCCCTCGGCCGAGCACATGGCCAGGAAGGTGCGGTTGGACCGGTCCAGCAGGAAGGAGAAGTAGTACTCCTCGGCGATGTCGCTGGCCTCGGTGACCAGGACCTGGTGCACGGTGTGGCCCTTGATGTCGAGGCCCAGGATGGCCTCGGCCTTCTCCTTGGCCTCGTCGGCGTTCTCGGCCAGCTTCACGCCGCCGGCCTTGCCCCGACCACCGGTCTTGACCTGTGCCTTGACCACGACGGCGGTGCCCAGCTCGGCCGCCGCGGCCGCCGCGTCGGCGGCGTTGTCCACGGTCCGGCCCGGCAGCACCGGGACTCCGTGCGCGGCGAAGAGGTCCTTCGCCTGGTACTCGTAGAGGTCCACTCGGCTCTCCCGCTCCACTTCGCTCTCGCCGCGACCGGCGCGACCCCGGCTCGTTCTCCGGGCGCGCCCCGCACAGGTGGCGGGCGGCAGCGGTCGCGGACGTCGGTGATGCTGCGTCGGGGAGCCTAGCCACGCCGCGCGCACCGGTCCTGACCTGGGCCGGTGACCGCTGTCACCCCGTCGGCGCAGTGCTCGATTCAGATCGACCGACCGAGTGATCGGGGCCACCGATCGTCTCGCGACACAGCGGAATCCTGTGACCTGCCTTACCTTTCGGACATGGCGACGTCGCTACCCGGAGGCGCTCGCCTGCGCGCGATCGCCGACGGGGCGCTGTCGACAGTGACGGCCGCGACGTCCGATCTCGGGCAGGCGGCGGGTTACGCCGCGCGGACCTTCACCTCGCGTGCGGGACTGCGCGGGCTGGCGCTGGAGGGCGCCTGGCTGGCCGCGCACCTGGCGCTGTACCCGATCGGGCTGGCCGAGGAGACCGTCCGGCCGCACGGCCACTGGCGCACCGACAGCCTGCCGCCGGTCAAGCGCAGCCTGGTCGTCGCCGACCCCACCGCCGCCGGGACGCCGATCCTGCTGGTCCACGGCATCATGGACAACCGCTCGGTGTTCACCGTGTTCGCCCACGAGCTGCGCCGGCGCGGCTTCGGGGTGGTGCACGCCATCAACTACAGCCTGTTCACCGACGACGTCCGCACCGCGGCGCACGAGCTGCGCGGCCATGTCGAACGGCTGCGCGAGGCCACCGGGTCGGACCGGGTGCACATCGTCGGGCACTCCCTCGGCGGGGTGATCGCCCGCTACTACGTGCAGCGGATGGGGGGTGACGCCGTCGTCGACACCCTGGCGACGCTCGGCAGCCCGCACTCGGGCAGCAACCTGGCCCGGATCGCACCGCTGCCGCTGTGCCGCCAGCTCTGCCCCGGCTCCGCGATCCTGCGCGAGCTGGACGAACCGGCCCCCGGCTGCCGGACCCGGTTCCTGGTGGTCTGGTCGCGGATGGACGAGATCATCGTCCCGCAGCGGAACTCCCGGCTGCGTCACCCGGACCTCGACGTCACCGAGCTGGAGCTCGACGACGTGGGCCATCTCGCGCTGCCGGTGGACCGGCGCACCGTGCACTTCGTGGCGAGCACGCTGGCCCGCGGGGAGGCGGAGCGGCGCGAGCACGACCGGGTGCGCGACCAGCGGCTGCGCGGGTCGCTGCGGCTGGTCGGCCGGCACGCCGCCGAAGGCGCCTGAGCGTCCGGTCCGGGCGGGGGAACGGGACCCTCCGTTCGCCGTCGCGTCGCCGACCGCCCGACCGGTCGTCGATGATCCACGACCGTCCGCAACCGCGCGGCGGGCCGCCGTTGCCGCTCGGCGGGGCCCGGGTTACCGTCGCGTTGTCCACGTCACGGACCGGTCACGGTGATCGGTGTCGCCCCGAACGACGCCATCCCCCGACGGAGCCCCCACTCCGACGATCACCGCCGAACGGTCCGCGGCGCCCTGAACACCAGAAGGGCAGTCTTGTCGCGCCACCGCTTCCCCAGCGGCGCCACGCGACCGGAGGCCCGGCCCGGCACGCTCCCCCCTGTGCCGCCGGTCGGTCACCGGCTCCCGGCGCTCCCGGCTCCCCCGCCGGTGGTCTCGCGTACCCGTGTGACCGTCGCCGCGGCGGCCGGCGGCGCCCTGGTCGCGGCCGGTCAGACGGTCGCCGGTGCCCTCGGGGTGCCCGGCTGGGGCGGTGAGGCCGCGGTCGAGGAGTCCTACGCCCGGCTCGCCGCCTCGGCGATGCTGCCGGTGTCCAGCGACACCCGCCCGGCCGACACGACCGCCCCGATGGACACCTCCGCGATCGGCGGCGAGCAGCTCTCCGCGCAGGCCGCGTCGCTGCCCGACCTGGACTCCACCTCGAAGGTCGACGTCGCCAACCTGACGAAGGCCGCCCGGATGGGCCGCGAGGCCGCCCAGCTGGAGCGGGCCGTGACGACCGCGATGTCGCACGGCGCCCCGAAGGCGGTCATGTACAACGGCGAGGCACTGGTCATGCCGACGGCCGGCCGGTTCACCTCCGGCTTCGGCGCCCGCTGGGGCGTGCAGCACAAGGGCATCGACCTCGCCGCCCCGATCGGCACCCCGATCTTCGCCCTGACCGACGGCGTCGTGGAGAAGTCCGGCCCCGCCAGCGGCTTCGGGATGTGGGTGGTGCTCAAGCACCCCGACGGCACCAGCACCGTCTACGGCCACATCAACCGCTCGTTCGTGCAGGAGGGCCAGCAGGTCAAGGCCGGCGACGAGATCGCCGAGGTCGGCAACCGCGGCCAGTCCACCGGCCCGCACCTGCACCTCGAGGTGTGGGAGCCGGACGGCACCAAGATCAACCCGCTGCCGTGGCTGGCCGCACGCGGCCTCGACGTCACCGCGGCGACGGGCTCGCGCGACGCCTGATCGGCGGGCGCCGCTCCCCGGCCCCGCCCGGACGGTCCAGAATGGCCGGGTGGCGGACGAGTCGGCGTACCGGGTGGGGGACGGCGAGCGACGGGCGGTCGACGCCCGGCTGCAGCGCGCGCACGGCGAGGGACGGCTGTCCCTGCCCGAGTACGAGGAACGCTCGGCGAAGGCCTGGGCGGCCCGCACCCGCGCCGACCTGGAGCCGTTGACCCGCGACCTCCCGGCCGGCACCGCCGCCGTCGAGCAGGCGCCGACCACGGCCCTCCCGGCTCCGGCACCGACCGGCGACTTCGCCGCGGCCGCCGGGCGGCGCGCCGGCGGGATCCTCGCCACGGCCGCGCTGGTCGTCGCCGCCGTCTGGGGCGGGTCGCAGGTGCTGCCGCTGACCGACGGCGTGACGGTGTTCGGGTCCCGCACGATCGGGGTCCAGGCCGATGCCCCGCGGGTGGGCGGGGTGCTGCTGTTCGGCTCGGTCGAGGTCGTGGTGCCCGAGGGCGTCCGGGCGGACGTCTCCGGGTTCACGGTGTTCGGCTCGACCGACTGCCCGACGGCGTGCGCCGCGCCGGGCGACCGGGCGGTGGACGTGCACGTCGTCGGGGCGTTCGGGTCGGTGAAGGTGCTGACCCCGGCCGAGGCCGCGACGCAGGACCGCGACGACGACTGAGGTCTACAGCTTCTGCATCGGGACGCCGCCGATCAGCATCAGCCGGACCGTCCCGCCCGAGCCGAAGTCGATCGTCACCGTCGCGCGCGGGCCGATGCCGTCGGCCGCGACGACGGTGCCCAGGCCGTACTTGTCGTGGTTGACCCGGTCCCCGACGTCGAGGTGCAGCGACTGGTTGTTCAGCGACCTCTCCGGGACCTTCCAGCTCCCGCGGTCGGTCGCCTGCGGCCGCTTCCCGAACCCGAACCGCCCCACCGGCGCCGACGGCCGCTGTGCGGCGAGCTGCTCCTCGGTGCGCCGCCAGTCGAGCAGCGACGGGGGCACCTCGTCGAGGAAGCGCGACGCCGGGTTGGTGCTGGGCTGCCCGAACGCGGACCGGACGATCGCCCGGGACAGGTAGAGCCGCTTCTCCGCGCGGGTGATCCCGACGTAGGCCAGCCGGCGCTCCTCGGCGAGCTCCTTCGGGTCCCCCAGGGTGCGCAGGTGCGGAAAGATGCCGTCCTCCCAGCCCGTCAGGAAGACCACCGGGAACTCCAGGCCCTTCGCCGTGTGCAGGGTCATCATCGTGACCACGCCGGAGTCGTCGTCGGGGATGGAGTCCGCGTCCGCGACGAGCGCGACACGCTCCAGGAACGCGGCCAGCGAGCCGGGCTCCGGGACACCGTCGGGGGCGTCGTCGTAGGCGTCGGCCTCGCCCTCGGGGGCCGCGCCGTCGGATGCCCCGTCGTCGGGGGCGGCACCGGACCCGATCGCGGCCCCGCCGTCCGACGCCAGGTCGGCGACGGCGGCATCCCCCGCGAACTCCCGCGCCACCGTGACGAGCTCGGCGAGGTTGTCCATCCGGGTGCCGTCCTGCGGGTCCTCCGACGCCTGCAACTCCTCCAGATAGCCGGTGCGCGCGTAGACGGCCTCGAGGACCTCGGCGGTGTCGTCGCCGCGCTCGACGAGCTCGCGCAGCTCGTCGAGCATCCGCACGAACCCGGCGATGTTCTTCTGCGAGCGCGTCGCCAGGGCGGGAAGCCGCTGCGGCTCCTCGGCGGCGGCGCGCAGCGCGCGGGCGAACGAGGTGCGCTCGCGCTCGGCGTACTCGGCGACGACGGCCTCGGCCCGGTCCCCGATGCCGCGCTTGGGCACGTTGAGGATCCGGCGCAGGCTGACCGTGTCCTCCGGGTTGGACAGCACCCGCAGGTAGGCCAGCGCGTCGCGGATCTCGCGGCGCTCGTAGAACCGCACCCCGCCGACGACCTTGTAGGGCAGCCCGACCCGCAGGAACACGTCCTCGAAGACGCGGGACTGGTTGTTGGTCCGGTAGAACACCGCGATGTCGGAGTTGCGGTACTCGCCGGTGTCGACGAGCCGATCGATCTCGCGGGCGACGAACGACGCCTCGTCGTGCTCGTTGTCCGCGACGTAGCCGACGACGCGCTCGCCGTCGCCCGAGTCGGACCACAGCCGCTTGTCCCGCCGCTCCGGGTTGCGGGCGATCACCGCGTTCGCCGCGGACAGGATCGTCTGGGTCGAGCGGTAGTTCTGCTCCAGCAGGATGGTCCGCGCGTCCGGGAAGTCCTGCTCGAACTCGATGATGTTGCGGATGTTCGCGCCGCGGAAGGCGTAGATCGACTGGTCCGAGTCACCGACGACGCACAGCTCGCCGGGACGCCCGTTCGCCGTGGCCGGCGCGACGAGCTGGCGGACCAGCTCGTACTGGGCGTGGTTGGTGTCCTGGTACTCGTCGACCATGACGTGCCGGAAGCGGCGCCGGTAGTACTCGGCGACGGCCGGCAGCCGGTCCAGCAGCGAGACCGTCTCCATGATCAGGTCGTCGAAGTCGAAGGCGTTCGCCTGGCGCAGCCGCGACTGGTAGACGCCGTAGACCTCGGCGATGCGCCGCTCGTGGTCGGTGGCGGCGCGCTCGGCGGCCTCGTCCGGCGAGACGAGCTCGTTCTTCAGGTTGGAGATCTGGGCGGCCAGTGCGCGCGGGGCGAACTTCTTCGGGTCGAGCTCCAGGTCACGCCCGACGATGCCGACGAGGCGGCGGGTGTCGTCGGCGTCGTAGACGGAGAAGGCGCTGCGCACGCCGAGGTGCTTGGCCTCGCGCCGGAGGATCCGCACGCACATGGAGTGGAAGGTGGACACCCACATCGGCCCGGAGCGGCGTCCGACGAGGGCGTCGACGCGCTCCTTCATCTCGGCCGCGGCCTTGTTGGTGAAGGTGATCGCCATGACCTCGCCGGGGTGCACCCCGCGCTCGGCGAGCAGCCAGCCGATCCGGTGGGTGAGCACGCGGGTCTTCCCCGACCCCGCTCCGGCGACGATCAGCAGCGGTGAACCCGCATGCGTCACGGCCTCCCGCTGGCGGTCGTTCAGGCCGTCCAGCAGGCGGCGGCCCTGGGCCGTCGTCGGCTCGGCGGCGGCGGCGGCGGGGCCCGTCCCGGGGAGTTCGAACAGCGCACTCATCGTGTCGAACACGGTACGCCGGGGGTCCGACGACCCCGCTCCGGCGTCGCCGGTCCCGGAAACCACGGCGGCCCGGTGCGCCGGGTGGTCTACACTCGCCGCGTGGCTCACGACGGGCGATTTCGCTACGGGTACCGGACCCCGGTTCCCGCTGCGCCGCTCGTCTGAGCCCAGACGCCACCCGCACGCCCCGGAGTCCGACGGACCCGGGGCGTTCGTATGTCCTCGGTCCCGACGGCCCGTGACCGAGACGAGGAGACCATGACCGTGACCGACCCCGCAGCCCCGCAGCCGAGCTCCGGCACGAGCACCGAGGTGCGCACCGGAGCAGACCCCGAGATCGAACAGCTGCGCCGGGAGATCGACCGGCTCGACGCCGAGATCCTCGACGCGATCCTCCGCCGCACCGAGGTCTCGAAGCGCATCGGCGCCGCCCGCATGGCCGCGGGCGGACCGCGCATCGTCTACAGCCGCGAGATGGCGGTGCTGGACCGGTTCGCCGACCTCGGCCCCGAGGGCCGCGAGCTGGCGATGATGCTGCTGCGGCTGGGCCGCGGACGTCTCGGCGGCCGTTGACGACCGTGTGACACCCGGTCGCGCCCGGCGACGGGGGCCGGAGCGGCGACCGCTCGGCGATTCACGCGCAGTACACAGGGCGACACGCCCACACGGGCCCCACCTGGGGTTCAGGTCGGGGCAGGCTTGCGCAATGGTTGCCTTGCGAGGCAACGAGCAGGCCGAGCGGTCGGATACGGCCGATGAACGGGAACCACCCGATCGGGTGACCTGCGACGAGCGGAGTGTGATCACTTGGGGATAGAGGGCTCTTTCCGGTACATCTTCCCGGGTCGAAATGACCCGAAGGAGGACGTGCGGCCGTGACCGACACACCTGCCGGAGCCCCGCTCCCCGGCGCCCCCGGCGCCACCGGGCCCCGCGACGTGGTGAGCGTCGCCGAACTGCTGGCGCGTCACTCGCGTGCATCCCACGCGTCCTCCGACGGTGCGGGGCCGCTCACCGGGCCCGTCCTGTCCGTCGGTGACCTGCTGCGCCGTGAGGGGCGTCCCCCGGTGGCCGACGGTGCGGCCGCCGACGCCGCGTCGGCCGGTGACATCGCCGCCGCGGGTGCCCCGGGCGGCTGGCCGGACATCGACCTCCCGCAGCCCCGCGCCGCGGCCG
>NZ_JAMXSG010000197.1:0-11111 GCF_024124365.1 Pseudonocardia sp. McavD-2-B | reverse complement strand
TTCACCGGGCGCCGCTGGGAGCTCGAGCGCGCGGTGCGCGAGGCCGCGGCCCCGCTGGCCCGGCACCTGGCCGCGGCGCCGGGGGTCGCCGCGTCCGGCTGAGCCCGCCAGGATGGCCCGATGGCCGACGGGGTGCGCTACGAACGCGACGGACACGTCGTGACGATCACCTACGACCGCCCGGAGAAGCGCAACGCGATCGACGGGGACATGCGGCGCGCGATCAACGCCGCCTGGGACCGCTTCCGCACCGACGACGAGGCGTGGGTCGCGATCGTGACCGGCCGGGGGCCTGCGTTCTGTGCCGGGGCGGACACGCGCTCGACCACCGGCAACCCGGCGGGCGACTTCCCGGGCAGCTTCTTCGAGCGGCCGACGGTGAACTCGCTGGAGAGCGGCTGGGAGATCTTCAAGCCGATCGTCGCCGCGGTGAACGGACCCGCCGTCGGCTACGGCGTCACGCTGCTGACCTGGTGCGACTTCGTGATCGCCTCGGACCGCGCCACCTTCTCCTTCCCGGAGGCCCGGCTGGGCGTCCCGACGATCGTCGGTGCGCTGCGACTGCCCCGGATGATCGACCGGCAGTACGCGATGGAGCTGCTGCTCACCGGCGAGACGATCGACGCGCGGCGGGCGCACGAGATCGGCCTCGCCGGGTGGGTCGTGCCGCACGAGGAGCTGGGCGACGCCGCCCGGGACCTCGCCCGGCGGCTCACCGCGGGGGCGCCGCTGGCCCAGCGCGCGATCAAGGAGATGGCGGTGCGCGGGCCGGAGATGGGCACCACGGAGGCGATCCGCTTCGGCGAGACGCTGCGGAAGGTCGTCGCGACCACCGAGGACGCGGCGGAAGGTGCCGCCGCGGCCCGGGAGAAGCGGTCCCCGCACTGGCGCGCGCGATAGACCTTCCATTCTCCGGAAGTGACGTCGGCGGACATGCGGACACGGCGATACGTTCGCCCGATGCCGGAGAAGACAGTGGAGTCGCTCGTCCGCACCGTCCCGCCGTTCCGGGCCGACCACGTCGGCTCGCTGCTGCGGCCGCCCGCCCTGCTCGCCGCCCGGGAGCGGCACGCCGCGGGCGAGCTCGACGACGCGGGCCTGCGCGCGGCCGAGGACGCCGCGATCACCGACGTCGTCGCGCTGCAGGAGTCGGTCGGCCTGCGCTCGGCCACCGACGGCGAGTTCCGCCGCACCTCCTGGCACATGGACTTCATCTACGCCCTCGGCGGCGTCACGAAGACCTCCGGCCGGGTCGAGGTCGCGATGCGCAACGCGGCGGGCCAGAACAACTTCACCTCCGCCGGGATGGCCGTCGACAGCCGGGTGCACCTCGACGAACCCGTCTTCGCCTCGGCGTTCGAGTACCTGGCCGCGCAGGTCACCACGGCGACCCCGAAGCTCACGATCCCCTCGCCGAGCATGGTCTACGCCCGCGGCGGCCGGTCGGTCATCTCCGGCGAGGTCTACCCCGACGTCGAGGAGTTCTGGTCCGACCTGTCGACCGCCTACGCCGACCAGCTCCGCGCGATGTACGACCGCGGCTGCCGCTACCTGCAGCTCGACGACACCGCGCTGGCCTACCTGAACGACCCGGCGCACCGCGCGCAGCTGGCCGAGAAGGGTGACGACCCGGAGACCCAGCACCTGCGCTACATCCGCCAGATCAACGCCGCGATCGCCGACCGGCCGTCGGACATGTACGTCACCACCCACATGTGCCGGGGCAACTACCGGTCGTCGTGGGCCGCGGAGGGCGGCTACGACCACGTCGCCGAGGCAATGTTCGGCACGCTGGGCGTCGACGGCTTCTTCTGCGAGTTCGACGACGAGCGCTCCGGAGGGTTCGCCCCGCTGCGGTTCGTCCCGAAGGGCAAGCAGGTGGTGCTCGGGCTGGTCACGACCAAGTCCGGGACGCTGGAGGACCCGGACGGGCTCAAGCGGCGGATCGACGAGGCGGCGCGGTACGTGCCGCTGGACCAGCTGTGCCTGTCGCCGCAGTGCGGGTTCTCCTCCACCGTCGAGGGCAACGAGCTCACCGTCGACGACCAGAAGCGCAAGCTGGAGCTGATCGTCTCGGTCGCCGAGGACGTCTGGGGCCGCTGAGGGCCATACTCGCCCGGGTGGCCTACGACGAGGGTCTCGCCGCCCGTCTGCGCAGCCTGCTCGCGGAGCGACCGGTGACCGAGAAGACGATGTTCGGCGGGCTCGCCTTCCTGGTCGACGGGCACATGGCCGTCGCCGCGAGCGGACGTGGCGGGCTGCTCGTACGGGTGGCCGCGGACCGCTCCGCGGAGCTGCTGGAGCGTCCGCGGACCGAGCGGATGGTGATGGGCGGCCGCGAGATGGCCGGCTGGCTGTGGGTGACCGGCGAGCCCGACGTCGACGACCTCGACGGCCCGGAGCTCGCCGGCTGGGTCGCCGAGGCGGTCGCGGTCGTGGAGACGCTCCCACCGAAGCGGTGACCGCGGCACCGCGCCTGACTAGCGTCGGAGCCGTGAGCACCGCCGCCGCGTCCCCGCTGTTCGACCGTGTCCTGGCGGGCGCCGGCCCGGGCTCGCGGCTGCTGGACGTCGGCTGCGGGGCGGGGCGGCTGCTCGCCGACGCGGCCGCCGCCGGGCTGGCCGTCACCGGCGTCGACACCGAACCTCGCGCGCTCGCCGCGGCGGAGCGGGCCGCGCCCGGGGCGGACCTGCGGGTCGCCGACGCCCACGAGCTGCCCTTCGCCGATGACGCGTTCGACCTGGTCACGCTGGTACAGGTGCTGGAGCACCTCACGAACCCGGTGCTCGCGCTGCGCGGGGCGGGCCGGGTGTGCGCGCCGGGCGGCGCGGTGCGGGCCACGGTCTGGGGCACCCCCGACGAGTGCGACGCCGCCGTCATCGGCGCGGCGCTCGCCCCGCTCACCGGGGCCGCGCCCGCGCCTCCGCAGAACAACCCCGGGCCCGACCGCAGCGGCGTCGGTGCGCCCCCGCTGACCGACCCGCGGCGGCTGACCCGGCTGGCGGAGCTGGCCGGGCTCGTGGTGCGGGAGGTCGCCGTCGTCCGGGTGCCGGTGGTGCACCCCGACCCGGACGACCTCGTCGCCGGGGTGCTCGCGTCCGGGCCGGGGCGGCACGCGGCACGCCACGCCGGCCCCGCCGCCGTCCGCGCCGCCCTGCTCGCCGCCCTGGCCCCCTTCGTGCACGGGGACGGCTACCGCCTCACCGACACCGTCCGGGTCCTGGACGCCGCACCGCCCGGGCGCTGATCCGCTCCCCGCCGGCGACCACCGTGGACGCGGAGGGGCCGCGCCCCCGGGTGGAGGGCGCGGCCCGTGTCGTGGTGGTGCGGTGTCAGTGCCCGGCGGCTGCGGCGGGTGCCTTGTCGCCGTAGCGGATCTTCAACAGGCCCTTGCAGTACTCCCCGTTGGTCTCGATCCCGACCCGCTGCAACCGCGCGCGACGCAGGTGCAGCGGGACCTGCTCGACGGTCACCGCGGTGCCGTCGGAGTGGACCAGCAGCGGTGCGTCGTCGCCGGCGGGCAGGCCGATAGCCCTGCGGCGGGTCCGCATCCGGGTCAGCTCCTCGGTGTCGGCCTCGGTCCCGACCAGCTCGCCGAGCGTCAGCCCGGCCAGCTCGTCGGGTCCCCGGCCGGCGTCGACGAGCGGGCGGGCCACCCGGTCCTGGCCGGCCAGCGCGGCCTTGGCCAGGAACGTGTGCCGCAGCTCGTCGAGCTCGGCCGCGGCCTGCCCGTTGATCGAGCCCTCGAAGGACTTGACGAACCCGGCGTGCGCCGCGACCCCACCGTTGATCTCGTCGGAGGCGTGGTGGTCGGCCAGCGTCACCTCCGCCCTCGTCACTCCCGGTACCGCGGTCACCGCGTCGTAGGCGTCGGCGACCATCAGGAACGAGAAGTTCGGAGCGCAGAAGAACGTCGGCAGCCGGAGCCCGACGACGACCTCACCGGCGGGCGAGACCGACCACGACTCGACGAAGTCGAGCTCGGTGATCGGCTCGTCCAGCTCCGGGTCGAGCACCGTCCCCAGCGCTGACCACACGGCCTGCCGGAGCGGGCTCTCAGCAGGCCGCGGGGTCACGCCTGCGCCCCCGCCTTGTTGTCGACGAGCTCCTCACCCGGGGCCATGGCCTCGTCGGCCGTGGTGTCGGGCAGCCGGCAGTCGGCCGGGACCTCGAGGTCGTAGAGCTTCGCCGCGTTGAGGCCGAGGATCTTCTTCTTCGACGCGGTGGTGAGACGCGGGTAGTCGGCGAACTGGTCGTCGTCGGGCATCTGCCAGTCGACCAGGCCCTCGACCTGCCACTTCGGCGTCCAGATGTTGTAGTCGCTGCCGAAGGTCATCTTGTCCTCGCCGACCCAGAACAGCAGCTCGCCCATCACCTTGGCGAAGAACTTCGGGCGGGCGTGCATCAGGCCGCCGACGACGACCGACAGGCCGGCGTAGACGTTGGGCTCCTGCACCGCCATGAAGCAGAAGTCCTCGATGCGCGGCAGGCCGACGTGCTCGACGATGAAGTTCAGGCCCTGGAAGTCGGTGGCCGCGTGGTCGACGTCGGCGACGTCGAACGCGTCCTTGTCCAGCGGCCAGATCGTCGGGCCCTTGTGGACGTGGACGTTCTTGATGCCCAGCTCCTGGGCCCGCTCCAGGAAGCGGTAGCACTCCGGGTCGGTGAGCTTGAAGCCGCGGGAGCTGCCGTTCCACTCCGCGGTGTAGAGCTTCACGCCCTTGTGCTTGTACTTCGCGCAGTCCGCCTCGAACTGCTTCATGCCCTCGTCGCCGTCACGCGGGTCGAAGCGCCCGTTGACGATGATCCGGTCGCCCCACTTCTCCAGCAGCGCCGCGTTCTGGTCGGCGGTGTTGAAGCCGTTCTTGTACCACTCCTTGAGGTAGGTCGACTGGAAGATCGAGTAGTCGACGTGGCCCTCGATGAAGACGTCGCGCTCGAAGTCGTCCTGCGAGACCTTGAGGTAGTGCTCCCAGTCCCAGTGGGTCTCGGGCGGGCCGAGCTGGTGGTAGCCGTAGAAGCAGTCGATCCAGCCCTTGGCGTACTGCTCGCGACCCTCGACCCAGTTCTCCCGGGAGGCGTCCCAGAAGTGGCTGTGGGAGTCGACGATGAAGTACTTCTCGCCGTCCTTCTCGTACATGTGGTTCCTCCTGCGTCAGCAGCTCTGCTGATCGGTGGTGGGTCAGGGAAAGAACGTTCGTCCTGTACGTACGTATGACTGGGTCACGGAACGAGGATCGCCCGGCCGCGGACCTTGCCCGCGTCCAGGTCGTGCAGGGCCTCCAGCGCCTGGTCGAGCTTGTACTGGACGGTGTGCAGCGTGACCTTCCCGGCCTGGGCCAGGACCATGAGCTCGGCGAGGTCGTTGTAGGTGCCGACGATGTTGCCGATGATGTTCTTCTCGCCGGCGACGAAGTCCAGGGTGGGGGCGGAGAGGTTGCCGCCGTAGCCGAGGACGAAGTTGTAGCCGGCCGGGCCGGTCATCGCCCAGGCGTCGTTCTCCGCGCCCTGCTCGGCGACGAAGTCGAAGACCACCGTGGCGCCGCCGCCGGTGAGCTCCTGGACGGCCTCGACCTGGTTCCCGTCGGCGACGACGGTCTCCTCCGCGCCGATCTGCTTCGCCAGCTCGAGCGCGTCCGGGTTCTTGTCGACGACGATGATCTTGGTGGCGGTGAGCGCGGCGAGCGCCTGGATGCCGATGTGACCGAGCCCGCCCGCGCCCTGCACGACCGCGGTGGTGCCCGGATACAGGAACGGCACCGCCTTGCGGACCGCGTGGTAGGCGGTGATGCCCGCATCGGCGAGTGCGGCGACGTCGGCCGGGTTGGTGTCCGGGTTCAGCTTCACGCAGGACCGCGCGGTGGTGCGCAGGTACTCGGCCATGCCGCCGTCGTTGTTCGACAGGCCGGGGAAGAACGCGTCCCCGGTGCACTGCATGTCGCGCCCGTAGCGGCACATGGTGCACAGCCCGCACGACGGCTGCGGGTGCAGGATGACGGTGTCGCCGACCGCGACGTTCGTGACGCCGTCGCCGACCGCGTGCACCCAGCCCGCGTTCTCGTGGCCGATCACGTACGGCAGGTCGGGGTTCTGGATGTCGGCCCAGTCCCCGTCGATGATGTGGAGGTCGGTGCGGCACACGCCGGCACCGCCGATCTTGACGATGACGTCGAGCGGACCCTGGATCGTCGGTTCCGGGATGTCGTCGATCCGGGGGTCCTGCTTGTACGCGTGCACCCGCACGGCCTTCACTGGCGGTACCTCCGAGCCTCGGACGCGCGGCGTTGCGCATCGTGGTGGTGGGACTTGGTGTGCCTGCTGTCACACCGATCTCAACCCCGTTGTGCACGACGGACAAGAGGGTTCGTTCTCGCACAGCGATAATCGTGAGGAACCGGGCGTCGCTTTCCTATGAGGTTACCGGCGAGTAGGGTCGGGTCATGGCTGATGACGCGAGCTGGGTGGCCGACGCGATGACGCAGGCGGTGCCGTGGGTGGGCACCGCCGGGATCACCTTCGGGTCGATCACGACCGACCGGGCCGAGGCGTTCCTCCCCGACCGGTCCGACCAGCACAACCACGTCGGCGGGCCGCACGCCGCGGTCATGTTCGGACTGGGCGAGACCGCCTCCGGCGCGGTCGGCCTGGCCGCGTTCGCCTCGGCCGGGGACCGGGCCGTGCCGCTGGTCGTCCGGTCCGAGATCCGCTACCTCAAGCTCGCCAAGGGCGACCTCCGCGCCGAGGCGGTGCTGACCCGTCCGGCCGGTGAGGTGCTCGCCGAGCTCGACGCCGGGACGCGCCCGGAGTTCGCCGTCGACGTCACCATCACCGACGCCCAGGGTGTGCAGACCGGGGCCATGACGATCGTCTGGACGCTCAAGCCGAACAGGCGGTGAGCGGCCGTCCGGCCTAGCGTGGCCGGCATGGACGTGGTGATCGCCGGAGGACACGGACAGATCGCGCTGCGACTGTCCACGCTGCTCACGGGGCAGGGACACACGGTGCGCTCGATCGTGCGCAACCCCGACCACACCGACGACGTGGCGGCCACCGGGGCGAGCCCGGTCGTGGCGGACCTGGAGAAGATCTCCGCGACGGACCTCGCGGGGCACCTGACCGGCGCCGACGCCGTCGTCTTCGCGGCGGGCGCCGGGCCGGGCAGCGGGGTGGAGCGCAAGGAGACCGTCGACCGCGACGGCGCCGTGCTGCTCGCCGACGCCGCCGCGACCGCCGGGATCCGCCGCTACGTGCTGATCTCCTCGACCGGGGTGGACGCCGAGCCGGACCCCGAGCGCGGCGAGGTCTGGGCCGCTTACATCCGCGCGAAGAAGGCCGCCGAGGAGGCGGTCCGCGCCGACGGCCGGCTCGACGCGACGATCCTGCGCCCGGGGAGGCTCACGAACGACCCGGGCACCGGCCGGGTCGTGCTGGCCCCGCCGCCGGTGGAGTACGGCGACGTGACCCGCGACGACACCGCCGCGACCGTCGCCGCGCTGCTCACGGCTCCGCAGTCGGCGGGCCTGACCCTCGAGCTGCGCGGTGGCGACACCGAGCTGGGGGACGCGGTCGCCGCCCTGGGGTGACACCCCGGCGCCGGGGTGACATGGAACGGCCCCGGAGCGGGAAGCTCGGTGCCATGAGCGAGCAGAGCTACGACGTCGTCGTGATCGGGGCGGGCCCGGTCGGTGAGAACGCTGCAGGTTACGCGGTGGACGCCGGCCTGTCCGCCGCACTGGTGGAGGCCGAGCTGGTCGGCGGGGAGTGCTCCTACTGGGCGTGCATCCCGTCGAAGGCGTTGCTGCGCACCCCGCAGGCCGTCGCCGACGCCCGGCGGCTGCCCGGCGTGCGGGCCGAGTTCGACCCGGCGAAGGTCCTCGAACGCCGCACGACGTTCACCTCCGACTGGGACGACAGCGGCCAGGTGCGGTGGGCCGAGGGCGCCGGTGCCGCCGTGCTGCGTGGCCGGGGCCGGTTGGCCGGGGAGAAGCGCGTCGTCGTGACCGCGGCCGACGGCACCGAGACCGTGGTGACCGCGCGCCACGCCGTCGTCGTCGCGACCGGCAGCGTGCCGGTCGTGCCGCACGTCGCGGGGCTGGACACGGTCGAGTACTGGGGCTCGCGCGAGGCGACCTCGGCGAGGGAGGTCCCGCGCCGGCTCGGCGTGCTCGGCGGCGGCGTCGTCGGCTGCGAGATGGCGCTGGCCCACGCCCGGCTGGGCGCGCAGGTCACGCTGTTCAACCACGGCGACCGGGTGCTGCCGGGCGCGGAGCCGCAGGCCTCCGAGCGTGTCGCGGCCGGGCTGCGGGAGGCCGGCGTCGACCTGCGGCTGGGCACCGGCCTGGACGAGGTGCGCCGGAACGGGGACGCGACGGTGCTGGTCGGCGGCGGGGACGAGGTCGAGGTGGACCGGCTGCTCGTCGCGACCGGGCGCCGTCCGGCCACCGACGGGCTCGACCTCGGCTCGGCCGGGGTGGGCCTCGGGCGGCGCGGCGAGATCGTCGTCGACGACTCGGGACTCGCCGCGGGGGACTGGCTCTACGCCGTCGGCGACGTCAACGGGCGGGCCCCGCTCACCCACCAGGGCAAGTACCAGGCCCGGATCGCCGCGCACGCGATCGCCGCACGCGCCGCGGGCCGCCCGCTCGACGACGCCGCCTGGGGCGAGGACGCGGCGACCGCCGACCACCACGCGGTGCCCCAGGTCGTGTTCACCGATCCCGAGGTCGCCTGGGTGGGCCGGACCGCCGCGGCCGCCCGCGCCGAGGGGCTCGACGTGCGGGTGGTCGACATGGACATCGCCGTCGCCGGGTCCTCGCTCACCGCGGACGACTGGTCCGGCCGGGTGGTCGCCGTCGTCGACCCGCAGCGGGAGGTGCTGCTCGGGGTCACGTTCGTCGGGCCCGGGGTCGCCGAGCTGCTGCACGCGGCGACGGTCGCCGTGGTCGGTGAGGTGCCGCTGGCCCGGCTGTGGCACGCCGTGCCCGCGTTCCCCACGATCAGCGAGGTGTGGCTGCGGCTGCTGGAGACCTACCGCGCGTAGCGCAGGCGGAGCGCGCATCGGTACCGCGCGGAGCGCAGGCGGAGCGCGCATCGGTACCGCGCGGGCCGACCGTCTCCGTGGGCCCGGGGCCGGGCCCACGGAGACGGGTCAGGAGCGGACGCCCAGGTGGTCGAGCAGGCGGACCTCGATGCGGTCCAGGTCGGCGGACACCGTGCGGTACGCGGCCTTGCGGCGGGCGGCCGGCATGTTCTCCGCGGCCCGGACGGCGGCGGCGAGGTCGTGCAGCCGCGGCTCGGTCTCGTCGGCGAACCGCTTCGCGGCCTGGTCGCGCTCGACGGTCCCGTCCTCGCGCAGCTCGGTGATGGTGCGCGCGATCCGGGACAGCCGTGCGTGCAGCCGTCCGCCGGGGCCGGAGTAACCGCCCAGCTCGTCCGGGGACACGCCGAGTCGGCGGGACCGGTGGTCGTCGAGGCGGTGGCGCAGCGACCCGGCCGCGGCCATCGCGTACGGCGCCAGCAGCGGCGCGACGATCTTGGCCACGCCGAGGTACCGCTGGACCTTCTTGGCGTTCCACTCGCGGGCGACGCGGTCCCGCTCGGCCTGCTTGGCGGCCAGGTTCTCGCTCTTGAGCCTGCCCTTCTCCGCGGCGCGCGCGGCCTTCGCCTCGGCCTTGCGGGCGCCCGCGTCGGCCTTCGCCGCCGCCTTGGCGACCTTCCGGTCGGCCGAGCGGGCCTTGAGGTCGGCCGAGCTCAGCAGGCTGTTCGCGGTGGCGGTGCCCTCGCCGACGGCGCGACGCGTGCTGCGCGCGGCCCGGCGGCCGGCCTTCTCCGCCCGCCGCGACGCCGCCTCGGCCTTCTTCCGGGCCTTCACCGCGCGCTGGTGCAGCTTCTCGGCGGCCCTGTCGGCGGTCTCGCGGGTGTACTCGAGGGTCTGGACCGTGGCCGACTGCACCCGTTCCGACGCGTCGACCGCCGCCTCCCTGGTCGCCGCCGCGGCGCGCTCGCCCGCGCTCGGCTTCCTGCGCAGCAGTCCCATGTCGTGTCCTCCCGGGTCGGCTCGGCAGATGATCGCCGTGTCGACGCAGCCTAGGGCCCCGCCCACCGCACGCGCAGGACCGACACCACCCGGGTGGGGGAACGGGGCGTCACGCGGATCCGTTCCTGTCGGGGGTGGTCTCTACCCTCGGGAGCCGTGAGCACCTCGACCGGACCGCGTACCGCACCCCGTGTCCTGCTGGACGCGGCGGCGCTGAGCGGGTGCCGCCGCCGGGTGCACCTGGACCACGACCCGTCGGCGGCGGAACGGCCGCGGGCGCTGCCGGACCCGGCGATCGAACAGCGACGGGCCGACGCGGCGGCGCACCGGGTGCGGATCGGTGAGCTGCTCGCGCGCACCTGGGGTGCGGACTGGGCGAGTACCTGGCCGGACGGCATGGCCGGGCCGACGGGGACCGGCGTCGGTCCGCGGGCGGCCCGGGCGGAGCGCACGGCCGAGCTCGTCGCGGCCGGTGCACCGCTGGTCTGGGGTGCGGTACTGCCTGTCGACGGCGACCGGCGCGGCACCGCGGAGCTGCTCGTGCGCACGCCCGCCGGGGGCTACGTCCCGCTGCTCGTCGTGCGCCGCCGGATCACCGATCCGGGTGAGGGCGCGCGCACCACCGCCGTCACCGACCCGTGGCCGCAGCGCGCCCGGCACGACCCGGACCGCAAGGTCCGCTCCCAGCCGCGCGACCTGCTGGCCCTGGCCCAGCTGACCCGGCTGCTCGAGGCCGCGGGCTGGGCGCCGCCGGAGTCGGCCCCGCGGCTCGGCGGGGTGATCGGGCTCGACGCCGACGTGGTCGTCTGGCACGACCTGCGGGCCGGGCACTGGCCCGGCGGCCGGTCCACGCTGGAGGAGTACGACGCGCGGTTCACCGACCGGGCCGCCGTCGCCCGGGCCGCGGCGACCGGCGGGCCCGCGCTCGCGGCGCCGTCGCGGATCACCGAGTGCCGCCGCTGCCCCTGGTGGCCGACGTGCGAGGCCGAGCTGGAGCAGGTCGACGACGTCAGCCTGGTCGCCCACGGCGAGACGGCGCGGCTGCTGCGGGAGTCGGGCGTCGCGACCGTCGCGG
>NZ_JAMXSG010000196.1:0-11153 GCF_024124365.1 Pseudonocardia sp. McavD-2-B | reverse complement strand
TCGTCCGGCCTCGCGGTCTCCGGCCGGCCCCCGGCCTCCGGGCACCCCCGGGCTTCCGCCCGCCCGGGCCCGGCCCCGTCCGGCCGCGCGGCCCCGGTCGCCCCGGCTGCCCGCCCATGATCGCCGTGATGGAAGTGATCGGTGCCGGATGTGGCACCGATCGCTGCACGCGTACCGATCATGAGCCCGACGGTGCCCGGGGTCCGCGGATCCCCTGGCCGCAGTGCACGGCGGTCGCCGGCGCCGGGTCCCGGGGGACCGGTCAGCCCAGCACCCCGCGCTCGCGCAGCACCCGCACGGCCCGGGCGGCGCCCTCCCATCGGTGGGCGTCCCAGCCGTGCGCGGACGCGGCGCGGACGTTGTCGACGCGGTCGTCGAAGAACAGCACCTGCTCCGGTGCGGTGCCGAACTCGACGTCGGCGCGCCGGAAGATGTCCTGCGACGGTTTCGCGGCGCCCACGTCGGCGGAGAACAGCAACCGGTCGAACGGGCTGCTCCAGGCCGCGGCGCGCACCGCGGAGGCCAGCCCGCGCGGCGCGTTGGACAGCACGGCGAGGCGCACCCGGGCCCGCGCGAGGTCGGCGATCAGCATCGACGACGACGGCGGCAGTGTCGACCAGAACGTGACGTCCACCCGCTCGGCGGCGTCCATCCGGGCGCGCTCGGGTGCCAGGCCCAGGTCGGCGCAGACGGCGGTCCAGTAGCGGTCCGGCGGGTCGCCCAGGTCGTGCCGGGCGCGGTGGCGCCAGTACGCCTCGCGCAGCACGGGTTCGGGCACGGCGAACACCCCGGCCAGCCGGCGCTCCAGGCCCGCGGACGGCACCAGCACCTCACCGAGGTCGAACACCACCGTGGTCGGCGGTGTCGTCGGCTCGGGGGCGGTGGGCATCGTGGCCCGACCCTAACCCGCCGCCGGACCGTCCGCGACACGCCGTCGTCCGGGGTGGACAGGGGGTGAGCAGGCCCGACACGCGGAGCCCGATCGTGCCCGGCCGCCGTCGCCGGAACCGTCGGACCCCACCGTTACGCTGGGCCCCTCACCGATCCGGTCGGTCCGGACCCGCAGGGTCCACCGGCTCCGGCGAGCGGGCCCCGCCAGGTCCGCGCGCCGGCGCCGATGTCCCTGCCCGTCCGCGCCGCCGGCCCGGTGTCGGCACGTCCGCCCCGACGGGCGTGCGCACCAGCGGAGGTCCGCGCCGTCCCAGCGGCGCGGGAGAGGAGCGCGGGACACACATGGGCAGTGCCGGATCCGGGAGTCGCTCCTTCGTTCATCTGCACACGCACACCGAGTTCTCGATGCTGGACGGTGCCGCCCGGCTCGACGACCTGTTCTCCGAGGCCGCCAAGCACGAGATGCCGGCCATCGCGATGACCGACCACGGCAACGTCTACGGCGCCTTCGAGTTCTGGCGCAAGGCGAAGGCGCACGACGTCAAGCCGATCATCGGCATGGAGGGCTACCTCGCGCCCGGGTCGCGGCACGAGCGCAAGCGCACCGCGCTGGGCAACGGCAGCGAGAACAACCCCGACCTCATGTACACCCACATGACGCTGCTCGCGGAGAACACGGAGGGGATGCACAACCTCTTCCGGCTCTCCTCGCTGGCCAGCCTCGAGGGCTACTACTACAAGCCGCGTATGGACCGTGAGCTGCTGGAGAAGTACGGCAAGGGCCTGATCGCGACGACGGGCTGCCCGTCCGGCGAGGTCGCGCGCCTGCTCCAGCAGCACGACTTCGACGCCGCCTGCCAGGCCGCGAGCGACTACCGCGACATCTTCGGGAAGGACAACTTCTTCCTGGAGCTGATGGACCACGGCATCGAGATCGAGAAGCGGGTCCAGGAGGACCTGTTCCGGCTGAAGGACAAGCTCGACCTGCCCGGCCTCGCGACGAACGACCTGCACTACACCTACCCCGACGACACCAAGGCGCACGAGGTGCTCCTCTGCGTCCAGACCGGCAAGACCCTCGCGGACCCGAACCGGTTCAAGTTCGACGCGCAGGACTTCTACCTCAAGTCCGCCGCCGAGATGCGCCAGCTCTGGGACCCGATCCACCCCGAGGCCTGCGACAACACGCTGCTCGTCGCCGAGCGCTGCAACATCGACTTCACCACCGGCCAGGACCTCCAGCCCAAGGCGCCCGTCCCCGAGGGGGAGACCGAGGAGTCCTGGCTGATCAAGGAGGTCGAGCGGGGACTGCACATGCGGTTCCCCGACGGCGTCACCGAGAAGTACCGGCAGCAGGCCAACTACGAGGTCGGCGTCATCATCAAGATGGGCTACCCCGGCTACTTCCTGGTGACCGCGGACCTCATCCAGCACGCCAAGTCGGTCGGCATCCGCTGCGGCCCCGGCCGTGGCTCGGCGGCGGGCTCGCTGGTCGCCTACGTCCTGGGCATCACCGACCTCGACCCGATCCGGCACAAGCTGATCTTCGAGCGGTTCCTGAACCCGGACCGTGTGTCGATGCCCGACATCGACATGGACTTCGACGAGCGGCGGCGCGGCGAGATGATCCGCTACGTCACCGAGAAGTACGGCGAGGACCGGATCGCGCAGATCATCACCTACTCGACGATCAAGGCGAAGGCCGCGATCAAGGACTCGGCGCGGGTGCTGTTCGGCCAGCCCGGCTACTCCGTCGCCGACCGCATCTCCAAGGCCATGCCGCCCGCGGTGATGGGCAAGGACATCCCGCTGTCGGGCATCTTCGACCCGTCGCACAAGCGGTACTCCGAGGCGACCGAGGTCCGCGCCCTCTACGAGGCGGACCCGCAGGTCAAGGAGATCGTCGACACCGCGCGGGGCCTCGAGGGACTGAAGCGGCAGTGGGGCGTGCACGCCGCGGGCGTGATCATGTCCTCGACGCCGCTCATCGACGTGATCCCGATCCAGCGCCGCGAGTCCGACGGCGCGATCATCACGCAGTTCGACATGGGCGTCTGCGAGACCATCGGCCTGCTGAAGATGGACTTCCTGGGGCTGCGCAACCTCACCATCCTCGACGACGCCCTGGAGAACATCGAGCTCAACGGCAAGCCCGCCGTCGACCTGGACGAGGTCGAGCTCGACGACCGCAAGACCTACGAGCTGCTCTCCCGCGGGGACACCCTGGGTGTGTTCCAGCTCGACGGCGGCCCGATGCGGGATCTGCTGCGCCGCATGGCGCCCAGCGAGTTCGAGCACATCTCCGCGGTCGGCGCGCTGTACCGCCCGGGCCCGATGGGGGCGAACGCGCACAACGACTACGCCGACCGCAAGAACGGCCGGCAGGAGATCACGCCGATCCACCCGGAGCTGGCCGAGCCGCTCAAGGACGTCCTCGGTGAGACCTTCGGCCTGATCGTGTACCAGGAACAGGTCATGTCCATCGCGCAGGTGCTGGCGGGCTACACGCTCGGCCAGGCGGACCTGCTCCGCCGCGCGATGGGCAAGAAGAAGAAGGAGATCCTGGACAAGGAGTACGCCGGCTTCGCCCAGGGCATGAAGGACAACGGCTACTCCGCCGACGCCGTCAAGACGCTCTGGGACATCCTGCTCCCGTTCTCCGACTACGCCTTCAACCGCGCCCACTCCGCCGCCTACGGCGTGGTGTCCTACTGGACGGCCTACCTCAAGGCGAACTACCCGGCCGAGTACATGGCCGGCGTGCTCACCTCGGTGCGCGACGACAAGGACAAGGCCGCGGTGTACCTGGCGGAGTGCCGCCGGATGGGCATCACGGTCCTCCCGCCCGACGTCAACGACTCGGTGCGCAACTTCGCGCCGGTCGGCGACGACATCCGCTTCGGCCTCGGCGGCATCCGCAACGTCGGGCACAACGTCGTCGACGCGATCGTCGCCGCGCGGCGGGAGAAGGGGAACTTCGTCGACTTCTCCGACTTCCTGCGCAAGGTCGACGCGGTCGTCTGCAACAAGAAGGTCGTCGAGTCGCTGATCAAGGCGGGCGCGTTCGACTCGCTCGGCCACTCCCGCAAGGGCCTGCTGCTCGTGCACGCCGACGCCATCGACGCGGTGATGAGCACCAAGAAGGCCGCCTCGCTGGGCCAGTTCGACCTGTTCGGGTCGCTGGACGGCCCGGGCGAGGGCGACGACGGCGGTCTCGGTGGCATCTTCGACGTGAAGGTGCCCGACGAGGAGTGGGACACCAAGCACAAGCTCGCCGTCGAGCGGGAGATGCTCGGCCTCTACGTGTCCGGGCACCCGTTGCAGGGCCTCGAGCAGGCGCTCGCCGCGAAGTCCGACACCTCGATCGCCGACATCGTCGAGGGCTCGGTCGCCGAGGGTGCGCAGGTCACCGTCGGCGGCATCCTCGCCAACGTCAACCGCCGGGTGAACAAGAACGGCGAGCCGTGGGCGTCGGCGCAGATCGAGGACCTCGCCGGCGGCATCGAGGTGCTGTTCTTCCCGCGGGCGTACCAGGTGGTCGGCGTCGACGTCGCCGAGGACGCGATCGTGCTGGTCAAGGCGCGGGTCAACAAGCGCGACGACCGCGTCTCGCTGATCGCGAACGACCTCGCGGTGCCCGAGCTGGCCACCGGCGAGGCCGGGCTGCCGATCCGGGTCAGCCTGCGCACCGACCAGTGCACCCCCGAGCGTGTCGCGAAGCTCAAGGAGGTGCTGACCCACCACCCCGGCACCTCCGAGGTGCACCTGACCCTGGTCTACGGCACCAAGATGACCGCGCTGCGGCTGGACGACTCGCTCAAGGTCATGCACACCTCGGCGCTGATGGGGGACCTGAAGGCCCTGCTCGGCCCCGGCTGCCTCGGCGGCTGACCGCCACACCCCTCCCCGGGCGTCCACACCCGTTGCCACGGGTGTGGGCGCCGGGCAACGGTTGTGGGTGCGGCGCCGACCGGCCCGTGCCGCCGGCGCGCGACGGGTGTGGCGGGGTGTCGCGGTGGGCAGGGCTCAGGCCCGGCGGGCCAGGTCGGCCCAGGCGGCGCGGGCGGGGGCGTCCCAGCGCTCGTGCAGCGTGGTGAACAGCTCCGCCGCGCGGGACCCGGCCCACTGCTCGGGCAGCAGCTCGGCGGGCAGCTCGGGGTCCAGGAACGGGAACCGTCGCCAGGCGTGGACCAGACGGACCTGGCGGGCGAGGACGTCGTCGGCGACGGACACGGCAGGCCCGCCGGCCCCGCGATCGGAGGCGGCCGCGGAGGACGCGTGGGAGGCCGGGTCGAGGTGGGGGCCGAACTCGTCGAGGAACTCCGAGTAGGCCCGTTCCACGACGTCGAGGTCCCAGGCCTGGGCCACGATGTCGTCGGCGCGGCCGATGCCGCCGTAGTGCCCGACGAAGGAGTACCCGGACCCGGCGAGGTCGAGCTCGTCGAGCACCGCCGCGACCCGGGCCTCTTTGCCGGGGTCGGGGCTGACCCACACCCCGGGGGCGGGGGAGCCCAGCCCGGCCCAGGCCAGCCGGGTGCGCAGCCGGTGGCGCAGGCGTCGGCGCGACTCCGGGACCGAGGCGAGCAGGACCAGCCAGCGGCCGTCCCAGCCGGTCGCCGGACGGCCGAAGCCGTAGATGCGGGCGGCGCCGTCGGACAGCAGCTCCGACCCGGCGGGGGTGAGCGACCAGCGGACCCGGCGGCCGTCGCGGTCGGAGGTCAGCAGACCCTCGCCCGCGGTGCGGGCCAGCGCCTGGCGGGCCGACTTGGCCTCCACCCCGAGCGCTCCGAGCACGTCGAGCAGGGCCCGGGTCCAGACCGGTTCCCCGGCCGGGAGGACGAACTCGCCCAGCACGGTGAGCAGCAACGATCGTGCGGAGGTCTGCCCGAGCTCGCGACGGCGCAGGGCCGACCCGTCGGGCCCCTCCGGCTCGTACACGGAGTCGGGCGTGGCCATGGTCGGGCCAGCGTAGAGGGTCGGCACTAACGTGGGCGTCCGTGACCACCGCAGGCCCCGGGCGTGTCCCGGACCCGACCCTCTCCGGATCCCCGCTCGACACGGGGGCACTGCTCGCCACCGACCGGGACCACGTCTGGCACCCCTACGCGCCGATGCCGGCGACCCGGGCGCCGATCGTCGTGGAGTCCGCGCAGGGGGTGCGGCTGAGGCTGCCCGACGGCCGTGAGCTCGTCGACGGGATGTCGTCGTGGTGGTCGGCCATCCACGGCTACCGTCACCCGCGGCTCGACGCGGCGGTGCGCGACCAGCTCGGCCGGATGAGCCATGTGATGTTCGGCGGCCTGACCCACGGCCCGGCCGTCGACCTGGCCCGGTTGCTCGTGGACGTCAGCCCGGAGGGACTGGAGCACGTGTTCCTGGCCGACTCCGGTTCGGTGTCGGTCGAGGTCGCCATCAAGATGTGCCTGCAGTACTGGCGGTCCCGCGGCCGGCCGGGCAAGCACCGGCTGATGACGTGGCGGCGCGGCTACCACGGCGACACCTTCGGCGCGATGAGCGTCTGCGACCCCGACGGCGGCATGCACTCGCTGTGGTCCGACGTCCTCCCGCAGCAGGTGTTCGCCGACGCCCCGCCGGAGGACTTCACCCACGACTACGTCGCCCACCTCGCCGAGCTCGTCGAGACCCACGCCGACGAGCTGGCCGCGGTCGTCGTCGAGCCGGTGGTGCAGGGCGCCGGGGGGATGCGCTTCCACGACCCCCGCTACCTGCACGTGCTGCGCGAGCTGTGCCACGCCCACGACGTGCTGCTCGTGTTCGACGAGATCGCCACCGGCTTCGGCCGCACCGGCGAGCTGTTCGCGGCCGACCATGCCGCCGTCGCCCCGGACGTGATGTGCGTCGGCAAGGCGCTGACCGGCGGCTACCTGACGATGGCCGCGACCCTGTGCAGCACCCGGGTGGCCCGCGGTATCACCGACGGCGAGGCCGGCGTGCTCATGCACGGGCCGACGTTCATGGGCAACCCGCTCGCCGCCGCCGTCGCCCACGCCTCGGTGTCGCTGCTGCTCGAACGTGACTGGCGGCGCGAGGTGAAGGAGGTCGCCGCCGGGCTGCGCGCCGGGCTGGCCCCCGCCCGGTCGCTGCCGGGCGTGCGGGAGGTCCGGATCCTGGGCGCGATCGGTGTCGTCGAGATGGCCGAGGAGGTCGACGTCGCCGCCGCGACCGCCGCCGCGGTGCTCGCCGGGGTCTGGCTACGGCCCTTCCGCAACCTCGTCTACGCGATGCCGCCGTTCGTCAGCACCCGCGACGACGTGGCGCTGATCGCCGCCGGGATGCGGGCCGCAGCCCTTGCCGGGCAGCGGGACCAGCGCTGAGACCGTGATCCGGACCACCGATCCGGTGGAATTCGGTGTGTTCCACCTCACGTTACGCAGAGGTGAACGGCGCTGACCGGGCGTTTCGTCGTGGACGTCCGAAACGATGAGAAGCGCTCTCATCATGATCCGTTTCCGTGGTCGGGGTGAAACGGTGTCGGCCGATCGCATTCGTCCGGCCGGCCGCACCCGCTCCGCCGGTCGCGCACCGCGCGACCCGCCTCAGTCGACCGCACCGTCGCGGTCCGGCGCCCCCCACGGACCGACACGGAGGATCCGGTGCCCACGCGCAGTCACTCCAGCACCACCAGCCCCACCCGTAACACCGAACACCGTGTGGAGGACCACGAGCACGCCCCGGCCGAGTCCGGCCGCGGTGAGCACTCGCCGCCGGGCGGCTCCTGGTTCGGCCGCACGTTCCCGCACGCCCGGGCGGATTTCTCCGCCTCGATCGTCGTGTTCCTCGTGGCGGTGCCCCTCTCGCTGGGCATCGCCGTCGCCTCCGGCGCCCCGATCCTGGCCGGCCTCATCGCCGCCGTCGTCGGTGCCGTCGTCGCCGGTCTGCTCGGCGGCTCCAGGCTCCAGGTCTCCGGTCCCGCCGCCGGTCTGACCGTCATCGTCGCCGAGCTGGTCAACACCTTCGGCTGGCAGGTCACCACGCTGATCACCGCGGGCGCCGGTGTCCTGCAGATCGTCTTCGGGCTGACCCGGCTGTCCCGGTTCGCCCAGGCCATCCCGCCCGCCGTCGTGCACGGCATGCTCGCGGGCATCGGCGCCACCATCGCCCTCGGCCAGCTGAACGTCGTGTTCGGTGGTCAGGCGCAGACCGGCGGCGTCAACTCGATCGCCGCGCTGCCCGGCGCGATCGCGAACCTGTCCTGGCCCGCGCTGCTCCTCGGCGGCATCGTCATCGCGATCATGCTGACCTGGAACCGGCTGCCCGCGAAGCTGACCGTCGTCCCGGCCGCGCTCGTCGCGATCGTCACGGCCACCGTCGTCTCCCTCGCCTTCGCCGACGTCGTCCGGGTGCAGCTGGGGGGCTCGCTCCTGGACGCGCTGTCGCTGCCAGCGCTGCCGGAGTCGAACTGGGGCGGCGTGCTGTTCGGCATGCTGACCATCGCGCTGATCGCGAGCGTCGAGTCGCTGCTGTCCGCCGTCGCGGTGGAGCGCATGAGGCCCGGGACCCGTACCGACACCGACCGCGAGCTGCTCGGCCAGGGTGCGGCCAACACCGTCTCCGGCATGATCGGCGGCCTGCCCATCACCGGCGTGATCGTCCGGTCCGCCGCGAACGTCAAGGCCGGTGCCGAGACCCGCGCGTCGGCGGTGCTGCACGGCGTCTGGATCGCGTTGTTCGCGATCGTGCTGATCGGCGTCATCGAGCTCATCCCGATGGCCGCGCTGGCCGGTCTGCTGGTCATGATGGGTGTCGGGCTGGTCAAGCCGGCCGAGATCCGCACCGCGCGGCAGCACGGTGAGCTGGCCATCTACGCCGCCACCCTGCTCGGCGTCGTGTTCCTGAACCTGCTCGAGGGCGTCGTCCTCGGGCTGGTCCTGGCCGGGCTGATGCTGCTCTGGCGCGCCGTCCGGTCCCGCCCGCACCTGGAGCAGGCCGACGACGGCAGCTGCGAGCTCGTCGTCGAGGGCTCGCTGAGCTTCCTGGCCGTGCCGCGGCTGTCCCGCGAGCTGAACTCCGTCCCGCGCGGCTGCGACGTCACCGTCCGGCTGGTCACCGACTACCTCGACCACGCCGCCTACGACCACCTGCTCGCCTGGAAGGCCCGCCACGAAGGCACCGGCGCCACCGTGACCGTGATCGAGCCCGAGCAGGCCCGCCGCGCCGCCGCGCCCGGCGCCGGCTTTCTGACCTGGGGCGAGTGGCAGGGCGGGGAGACCGAGGGGCACGCGTCGGGGACGCTGATGGCGGGCGTCGCCGCGTACCACGACAACACCTCCGAGGCGATCCTCCCGACCATGACGGGGCTCGCCGACGGGCAGTCCCCGTCCGCGATGATGATCACCTGCGCGGACTCCCGGGTGCTGCCGCACGTCATCACCCACAGCGGCCCGGGCGACGTGTTCACGGTGCAGAACGTCGGCAATCTCGTCGTCGGGCCCGGCACCGCGGCCGCCGTCGAGTTCGCCACCGGCACCCTCGACGTCCCGATCGTCGCCGTCTGTGGCCACTCCGGCTGCGGCGCGATGCAGGGGCTGCTCGCCGGCGGCGCGAACGGGGACTCCGCGCTCGGCCAGTGGCTGCGCGAGGCGCGGCCGGTGCTGCGTGCCTACGAGAACGGTCACCCGGTCGCCGTCGCCGCCGCGCAGGACGGTTTCGGCGAGGCCGACCAGTTGGCGATGGTGAACGTCACGATGCAGCTGGAGATGCTGCGGGCGCAGGACTCCGGCGCCGAGGTGCTGGGCCTGTTCTACGACATCCGCAGCGCCCGTGTGCTCGTCCTCGACGAGGCCGCGGGCCGGTTCGTCGAGCCCCGCGCCGACCTCGGCGCCGGGGGCTCGGACCTCGACCGGATCGCCGCCGGGCACGGGCACGGGGCCACCGCCGCCGCCCGCCGGCTGCTGAAGGTCTGAGCCCGCGCATCCGGGAACAATCCGCACCCACGACGTCGTTGGGGACCGTATGGCCACCGTGGAACTGACCACCGACAACTTCGACGACGTCGTGGGCGCGCCCGGGACGACCGTGCTCATCGACTTCTGGGCGTCCTGGTGCGGGCCGTGCACCCAGTTCGCCCCCGTCTACGACGCCGCCTCCGAGAAGCACCAGGACGTGACCTTCGGCAAGGTCGACACCGAGGCCCAGCAGGCGCTGGCCGGCGCGTTCGGGATCTCCTCGATCCCGACCGTGATGGCCGTCCGCGACGGCGTGGTGCTCTACTCCGAGCCGGGCGCGCTGCCCGCCGAGGCCCTCGAGGACCTGATCGGCCAGGTGAAGGCGGTCGACATGGACGAGGTCCGTGCCGCCGTCGCCGAGCAGGAGAAGCAGCAGGGCGAGGCGCCGCAGGCCTGACCCGGCATCCGCACGACCCACGGAGCCCCGCACACCCCAGGGTGGGCGGGGCTCCGTCGTGCCTAGGGTGTGGGCGTGACCGGCCCCGACCCGACGCCGCCCGGACCCCGCCCGCTGGCCTGGCTCGACACCCACGCCTGCGCCCGAACCGAGGCCGGTCTGCGCCGCAGGCTGTCCCCGCGTCCGGCCGGTCCCGCGGGCGGGCCCGCGCTCGACCTCGCCGGCAACGACTACCTCGGGCTCTCGACCGACCCGCGGGTCGTCGCCGGGGCGACCGAGGCGCTGCGCACCTGGGGTGCGGGCGCCACCGGGTCACGGCTGGTCACCGGCTCGACCGCGCTGCACGCCGAGCTGGAGGCCGAGCTCGCCGCGTTCTGCGGACACGACGACGCCCTGGTGTTCTCCTCCGGCTACACCGCCAACCTCGGGGTGGTCACCGCGCTCACCGGCCCCGGCGCGCTGATCGTGTCCGACGCCGCCGCGCACGCCTCCCTGGTCGACGCCTGCCGGCTCTCCCGGGCCCGGGTGGTCGTCGTGCCGCACGCCGACGTCGACGCCGTCGACGCCGCGCTGGCCGCCCGCACCGAGACCCGCGCGCTCGTCGTCACCGACTCGGTCGGGTCCGCCGACGGCGACCTCGCCCCGCTCGCCGCGCTGCACCGGGTCTGCCGGGCCCGCGGCGCGGTGCTGCTCGCCGACGAGGCCCACGGTCTCGGGGTACGCGGTCCGGGCGGGCGCGGCCTGCTCGCCGAGACCGGGCTGGCCGGGGCGGACGACGTCGTCGCCACCGTGACCCTGTCCAAGGCGCTCGGCAGCCAGGGCGGTGCGGTACTCGGCCCGGCCGCGGTCACCGCGCACCTGGTCGACTCCGCGCGCTCGTTCATCTTCGACACCGGCCT
>NZ_JAMXSG010000195.1:0-11183 GCF_024124365.1 Pseudonocardia sp. McavD-2-B | reverse complement strand
CCTGGCTGTTCGTCATCTGGCACTGCTGGCAGGACAACCTCGCCTACGACCCCACCCGACACCGCGCCCTCCAACGCCTCCTCGAAGATCAACAAGCGGCGGGTTGACACAGGGCATCTCATGCCCGTGCCCCCTGCTTCTCCGCGTAGGCCTGCGCCGCCTCGCGCACCCACGCCCCGTTCTCGTGCGCGCGACGCCGGTGGTCCAGCCGCTGCCGGTTCGCCGGCCCCGCCCCGGAGACCACGGCGGTGAACTCCGACCAGTCCGGTTCGCCGAAGTCGTGCGCCTGCCGCTCGTCGTTCCAGCGCAGGTCCGGGTCGGGCAGCGTGACGCCCAGCACCGCCGCCTGCGGGACGGTCATGTCGACGAAGCGCTGGCGCAGCTCGTCGTTGGTGTGGCGCTTGATGCCCCACGCCATCGACTGGTGCGTGTTGGGGGAGTCGCCGTCGGCCGGGCCGAACATCATCAGCGACGGCCACCACCAGCGGTCCACCGACTCCTGCACCATGCGCTTCTGCGCCTCGGTCCCCGCGGTCAGCGCGAGCAGCGACTCGTAGCCCTGACGCTGGTGGAACGACTCCTCCTTGCAGATGCGGATCATCGCCCGGGCGTAGGGCCCGTAGGAGCAGCGGCACAGCGGGACCTGGTTCGCGATCGCCGCGCCGTCGACCAGCCACCCGATGACGCCGATGTCCGCCCAGGACAGCGTCGGGTAGTTGAAGATCGAGCTGTACTTCTGCTTGGAGTCGATCAGCTTCTCGGTGAGCTCCTCGCGGTCGACGCCGAGGGTCTCCGCGGCCGCGTAGAGGTACATGCCGTGGCCGGCCTCGTCCTGCACCTTGGCCAGCAGGATCGCCCTGCGCCGCAGCGACGGCGCACGCAGCAGCCAGTTGCCCTCCGGCTGCATCCCGATGATCTCCGAGTGCGCGTGCTGGGCGATCTGCCGGATCAGGCTCCTGCGGTAGGCCTCGGGCATCCAGTCCCGCGGCTCGATCCGCTGGTCCGCCGCGATCGTCGCGTCGAACCGCTCCTCCAGCTCCGCCGGGGATGGCGCGGTGCTCGTCACTGGACACCTCCGTACCGAATGTTCGTTCGGCTACGAGTGTGGCGGATGAGCGGGGGGTCCCGCAACCCCGGCATCGGGTGTCGCGTTCCGGTGGTCACGACCACGCGTACGCGACGCTCGGCGATGAGGGGAACCGCTGAGCCGCCGGTGTCGTCCAAGGCGCATGGATCTTTCGCGGCCCTTCTGCGGTGCGACGGCGGTCCGTGCCGGGCTGGTCACCCCGAACCAGCTGCGCGGCCCGCGCTTCCGGCGTCTGGTGCGCGGCGTGCACGTCCGCGCCGAGGTGCCGGTGACCTACCTGTTGCGGTGCGAGGCCGCGGCCCTGGCGGTCGGAGCGCTCGCCGTCACGGGGGCCCCCGTGCCCGGCGGCGGTTCCGTCGCGCTCGCGGGCTGGGCGGCGGCGGAGGTGCACGACGCCCGGTGCGCTCCGAAGGATGTCCCGGTCGAGATCGTGGCGCCGGGTGGCAGCCGGCGGATCCGCGGCGGCGTGCTCGTCCACCGCGGCCTGCTCGCGCCGGACGAGCTGGTGCCGGGGGTACGGATCCCGGTCCCCGGAGGCCGCCGACCGAGGTTCGTACCCGGCCGGACGGTCACCGCCACCACGCCGCTGCGCACCGCCTTCGACCTGGCCCGCCGGGTGCCGCGGGTGGAGGCCGTGATCGCTCTCGACGCCCTGGCCCGGGTCGGTGGCTTCACTCCGACCTCGGTGCTCGACCTCGCCGGGCGGCGTCCGGGCGCGCGCGGGATCCGGCGGCTCCCCGGCCTCGTCGCGCTGTCGGATCCGCTCGCCGGGTCACCGATGGAGACCCGCGTCCGGCTGGCGCTGCACGACGGCGGGCTGCCGCCACCGGTGCTGCAGCACCCCGTCGGCCCCTACCGGATCGACCTCTCCTACCCACACGTACGACTCGGGATCGAGTACGACGGCGAGCACCACCGCGATCCGGCGCAGGCCCGCAAGGACCTGGAGCGTCAGCAGTACCTGTCCCGCGCGGGCTGGACGATCCTGCGCCCCTCCGCCGTCGACGTCCTCCTGTACCCGGAGTCCCTCGCCCTCTCCGTCCGGGCACACCTCGAGCGTCGCGAAGCCGTGGTGCCGGGCACCGGTTCGTCACGCTCGGCGTGACTCAGCGGTGCAGGCGGAGCAGGCCGGCGTCGGTGGGTGGGAGGGCGCAGGAGCGGTAGAAGGGGGCCAGGTGGGGGGCGAAGTCCACGTGCAGCCAGGTGCAGCCCGCCGCGGTGGCCTGCTCCACGGCCCCGGCGACCAGCGCCCGGCCGATCCCGCGGCGGCGGTACCCGTCGGCGACGACGAGGTCGAGCAGGAACGCGTGCCGGTCGCCGTCCCAGGCGAGGTTGACGAACCCGGCGAGCGCCTCGCCGTCGCGGGCGTCGAGCCAGCTCAGGCTGTGTGCGGCGAGCTGGGCGGACCAGCGTCGCAGGCGTGGGGTCTCGTCGAACCCGGCGGCGTGCAGCGCGGAGAGCGCGACGTCGTCGACCTCGGGGCGGACGCGGACCCGGACGTCGGTCACGGGGCCGGGACGATGCCGGAGAAGGCGGCGCGGACGACGTCCTCGGGCAGGGTGGCGGTCCCGGGGCGGCCGGGGCGGTACCACTCGACGATCGAGTTGATCGTGCCGGACAGCAGCCGTGCGGCCAGGGCGGGGTCGACGTCGGAGCGGACCTCGCCGGCGTCGACGGCGTCGCGGACCAGGGCGCGCACGGCCGCGTCGAACGCACGGCGGCGTTCCAGTGCCCAGCGCTCGGTCTCGGTGTTGCCGCGCACCCGGAGCAGCAGGGTGACGTACGGCAGCTCGGCCATCAGCACCCCGACCTGCGCGGCGACGATCACCCGCAGCCGGTCGGCGGGGGAGCCGGTGCGGGCCTCGGGGAGGTCGAGCACGCCGAACAGCCCGTCGACGGCGCGTTCCAGCGCCGCGCGCAGCAGCGCCTCCTTGCCCGCGAAGTGGTGGTAGAACGACGACTTCGTGATCCCGGCGGCCCGCGAGAGGTCCTCCATCGACGTCGCGTCGTAGCCGCGGTCGATGAACTCCCCGACCGCGGTCTCGAGCAGCGCGTCGCGGCCGCCGCTGGGCCGCCGGGCCCGCTTGACCGGCGAGCTCATCGGCCCTCGAAGACGGGCTTCTTCTTCGCGAGGAAGTCGCTCACGGCCTGCTGGTGGTCGCGCGTGGTCGACAGCCGGACCTGGGCGTCGGCCTCGTACTCCAGGACGGCGGGGAGCTCGTTGACCGCGCCGAAGCGCAGCGCGCCCTTCACCTCGGCGTAGGCGCGGGTGGGTCCGGCGGCCAGCCGGCGCGCGAGCTCCAGTGCGGTGCCGAGGACCTCATCGGCCGGGACGACGTCGCGCACCAGGCCCCAGTTGCGGGCGTCCTCGGCGGTGAACTGTTCGTTCAGCAGCACCAGTTCGGTCGCCCGGGAGACGCCGACGGCGTGCGCGAGCGACGCCGCGAGGCCGCTGTCGGTGGACAGTCCGATGCCGGTGAACGCGGTGGAGAACTTCAGGCCCTCCGCAGCGATCCTCAGGTCGGCGGCCAGCGCGATGCCGAGCCCGGCGCCCACGCACGGTCCGTTGATCGCGGCGATCACCGGCTTGGGCGCTTCGTTGAGCGCGCGGATCAACGGGTTGTAGTGCCGGCGGACGGTGCCCAGGGCGTCGACGGGGTCGGCCTCGAGCGCCGCGGCGTGCTCGCCCAGGTCCTGGCCGACGCAGAACGCCTTCCCGGCCCCGGTCAGCACGACGGCACGCACCGTCTCGTCCGCGGCGACCTCCACGGCCGCCGCGAGCAGCGCCTCCTTGAGCTCGACGGTGAGCGCGTTGTACTTCGCGGGGCGGTTCAGCGTGACCACTGCGACCGACGGGTCGGTCTCGTCGCGGGTCACGAGGACGGCGGGATCGGTGCCGGTGGCGGGGGAGGACATCCGGTGAGCCTAGCGGCCGACCGAACGATCGGTCTCCCCGTCCTGCCGGCGTCCGGACGGACCCTGGTGCGGTTCCGTGGACCGGTGCTAGGTTCGCCCGAACGAACGGTCGGTTCAATTGCTGACCCGCGACGACGAAGCGCGACGGAGGCTCGCCGATGACCCTGCTCCGCAGTCACCTCTCCGGTACCTGGCAGACCGGGAGCGGCGAGGGCCGCCCGCTGTACGACGCGGTGACCGGCGAGGAGGTCGCCCGTGTCTCCGCCGAGGGCCTGGACCTCGGCGCGGCCCTGGCCCACGGTCGCCGCAACGGTGGCCCGGCCCTGCGCGAGCTGACCTTCCACCAGCGCGCCGCGCTGCTGAAGGCACTCGGCGGGCACCTGCGCGAGCACCGTGAGGAGCTCTACGCCGTCTCCGCGCGCACGGGGGCGACCCTCGGCGACTCGACGTTCGACATCGACGGCGGCATCGGGGTCCTGCTCGCCTACGCCTCGAAGGCCAAGCGTGAGCTGCCCAACGACACCGTGTTCGTCGAGGGCGCGGTCGAGCCGCTGAGCCGCGGCGGCAGCTTCCTCGGCCAGCACGTGCTGACCCCGCGTCACGGAGTCGCGGTGCAGGTCAACGCGTTCAACTTCCCGGTCTGGGGGCCGCTGGAGAAGCTCGCCCCGGCGTTCCTCGCCGGTGTCCCCACGCTGATCAAGCCGGCGTCGCCGACCGCGTTCCTGACCGCGAGGCTGGTCGAGCTGATCGTGGACTCGGGTCTGCTGCCCGACGGCGCGGTCCAGTTCGTCGCCGGGTCGTTGGGGGACTGCTTCGACCACCTCACCGGACAGGACCTGGTGAGCTTCACCGGCTCGGCGTCGACCGCGCAGACCCTGCGCAGCCACCCCGGGATCGTCCGGAACTCCGTGCGGTTCTCCGCCGAGGCCGACTCGCTGAACCTGGCTGCGCTCGGCCCGGACGCGACGCCCGGCACCGAGGAGTTCGACCTCTTCGTGAAGGCCCTGACCACCGAGATGACGGTCAAGGCCGGGCAGAAGTGCACCGCGATCCGGCGCGCCTTCGTGCCGCGCGCACACGTCGACGCCGTCGTCGAGGCCGTCACCGCGCGGCTCGCGAGGGTCGTGGTCGGCGCCCCCGGCGCCGAGGGCGTCCGGATGGGGGCGCTCGCGAGCCTCGACCAGCGCGAGGAGGTCCGCCGCAGCGTGAAGGCCCTGCGCGATGCCGGCCGGATCGTGTTCGGCGACCCCGACCACGTCGAGGTGACCGGCGCCGACGCCGACCGTGGCGCGTTCGTCTCCCCGCTGCTGCTGGTCGGTGACCCGGACCGCGCCGAGCCGCACGAGGTCGAGGCGTTCGGCCCGGTGTCGACCGTGCTGCCCTACGACACTCCTGCGCAGTTGATCGACTACGCCGCCCGCGGCCGGGGCTCGCTCGCCGGGTCCGTCGTCTCCGCCGACCCCGGGTTCGTCCGCGAGGTCGTGCTCGGTATCGCGCCGTTCCACGGCCGTGTGCACGTGCTCAACGCCCGCGACGCGGGCGAGTCCACCGGGCACGGGTCGCCGCTGCCGCAGCTCGTCCACGGCGGCCCGGGCCGCGCCGGCGGCGGTGAGGAGATGGGCGGCGTGCGCGGGGTGTTCCACCACATGCAGCGCACCGCGGTCCAGGCCGACCCCGACTCGCTCGCCGCGATCACCGGCCGCTGGGTCACCGGTGCGCAGCGCCACACCACCGACGTGCACCCGTTCCGCAGGCATCTCGAGGAGCTGCGCCCCGGCGACTGCCTGGTCGCCGGTCCGCGCCGGGTGACCCGGGAGGACGTGGAGCACTTCGCCGAGTTCACCGGCGACACGTTCTACGCGCACATGGACGAGGCCGCCGCCGCGGCGAACCCGCTGTTCGGGCAGCGCGTCGCGCACGGCTACCTGGTCGTCTCGCTGGCCGCCGGCCTGTTCGTCGACCCGGACCCGGGCCCGGTGCTCGCGAACTTCGGCGTCGACGGGCTGCGGTTCCTCACCCCGGTCCGCTTCGACGACGAGCTGACCGTGACCCTGACCTGCAAGCAGCTCACCCCGCGCGAGTCCGCCGGCTACGGCGAGGTCCGCTGGGACGCCGACGTCACGCGGCAGGACGGCGAGTCCGTCGCCCGCTACGACGTGCTCACCCTCGTCGCGAAGAAGGACGCGTGATGACGGCGGCGACGAGGCGCCTCGGTCACGCGCCCCCGGCCGAGCTGCTGGACCCCGCCGAGCGGATGTCGGTCGACGAGCTGCGTGCGCTGCAGCTCGAGCGTCTGCAGTGGTCGCTGCGGCACGCCTACGACAACGTGCCGCACTACCGCGCGAGGTTCGACGAGCACGGCGTGCGCCCCGCCGACTGCCGCGAGCTCGCCGACATCGCGAAGTTCCCGACGACGACCAAGGCCGACCTGCGGGAGACCTACCCGTTCGGCATGTTCGCGGTGCCGCGTGAGCGGATCGCGCGGATCCACGCGTCGTCGGGCACGACGGGGCGCCCGACCGTCGTCGGCTACACCGCGGGTGACCTCGACCGGTGGGCCGGGCTCGTCGCCCGGTCGATCCGGGCCGCGGGCGGGCGCCCCGGCCACCGCGTCCACGTCGCCTACGGGTACGGCCTGTTCACCGGTGGGCTCGGCGCGCACTACGGCGCGGAGAAGCTGGGCGCGACCGTCATCCCCGTCTCCGGCGGGATGACCCCGCGCCAGGTGCAGCTCATCGGCGACTTCGAGCCCGAGGTCATCATGCTGACCCCGAGCTACATGCTCACCCTGCTCGACGAGTTCGAGCGCCAGGGTGTCGACCCCCGGTCGACGAGCCTGCAGGTCGGGATCTTCGGTGCCGAGCCCTGGACCGAGCAGATGCGCGCCGAGATCGAGGAGCGGGCCGGCATCCACGCCGTCGACATCTACGGGCTGTCCGAGGTCATGGGACCCGGCGTGTCACAGGAGTGCGTGGAGACCAAGGACGGTCTGCACATCTGGGAGGACCACTTCCTGCCCGAGGTCGTCGACCCGCTCGACGGCACCCCGCTGCCCGACGGCTCCGAGGGCGAGTTGCTGTTCACCAGCCTCACCAAGGAGGGGCTGCCGATCATCCGCTACCGCACCCGCGACCTCACGACATTGCTCCCGGGTACCGCGCGGCCGCAGATGCGGCGGATGGCCAAGATCACCGGCCGGTCCGACGACATGATCATCCTGCGCGGGGTGAACGTCTTCCCGACCCAGATCGAGGAGATCGTGCTCCGCACGCCCGGGCTCGCGCCGCACTTCCAGCTGGAGCTGACCACCCAGGGCAGGCTCGACGCGATGACCGTGCGCGTGGAGGCCCGCGGCGACACGCCCGCCGACCGCCGCGACCCGGCCGCCGCGGAGCTCGTGCGCGCGGTGAAGGAGACCGTCGGTATCTCCGTGACCTGCGACGTCGTGGACCCCGACACCCTGGAGCGCTCGGTCGGGAAGCTGCAGCGGCTCAAGGACCACCGGGAGCCGAGGAGCTGACCTCCTCGGCGGGGAATGCCGTGGGTCGCGCGCGGGTTGCGACCGGTCGTGAAGCTCGAGATCTGGTCCGACGTCGTCTGCCCGTGGTGCGCAATCGGGCGGGCGCGTCTGCAGGCGGCGTTGTCCGGTTTCGCACACCGCGACGCGGTGACGCTGCGGTGGCGCAGCTTCGAGCTCGATCCGGCCGCGCCGCGCGAGCAGCCCGGTGACCGGGCCGAGCACCTGGCGGCCAAGTACGGCGTGAGCGTCGCGGCGGCCCGCCGGATGGAGGGCCAGGTCACCGCCACCGCGGCCGCGGACGGGTTGGAGTTCCGCTTCGACCGGGCCCGCCACGGCAACACCGCCGACGCCCACCGGCTGCTGCACCACGCCTGGGAGACCGGCGGCGCCACGGTGCAGGACGAGCTGAAGGGCCGGCTGCTGCGGGCCTCGTTCACCGACGGCGAGCCGATCGGTGACCCGGAGGCGCTGGTCCGGATCGCCGTCGGCGCCGGGCTCGACGAGGACGGCGTCCGCGCGGTGCTCGGCTCCGACCGCCACCTCGACGACGTCCGCGCCGACGAGGACCTGGCCCGCCGCCTGGGCATCACCTCGGTGCCGTTCCTGGTGATCGACGACCGCTACGGCGTCGCGGGCGCCCAGCCGATCGAGGCGCTGCGCGAGGTTCTGGACACCGCCTGGGCCGAGGGCGCACCCGCCCGCGGCTAGCGGGACTCGTCCTCGAAGATCAGGATCGTCCGGGTCGACACCACGGCCGGCAGCGCCTGCAGGCGTTCGAGCACGACGCTGCGCAGCGCGTCGTTGCCGGTGGTGCGCACCAGCAGCAGTACGTCGAAGTCCCCGCCGACCAGCGCCATGTGCCGGACCTCGGGGATCGCGCGCAGCTGTTCGCGCAGCTCGCGCCAGCTGTTCTGGCGCACTGTCAGCGTCACGTACGCCGAGGTGTGCAGCCCCACCTTGTCCGGGTCGACGAGCGCGGTGAACCCGGTGACCACGCGATCGTCGACGAGCCGGGCGAGGCGGGCGTAGGCGTTCGCCCGCGAGATCGTCAGGCGCTCGGCCAGCGCGCGCCCGGTCAGCCTGCCGTCGCGCTGCAGCTCCGCGACCATCCGCCGGTCGATGTCGTCGAGCACCGGCCCCTCCGTTCGTCTCGCCGCGCCCCGCCGGGCACCGGTGACCCGGACCACTCGTCCGGAGCGGTGCCGCGCTGCGGGCCGATCGTCTCGGCATCTCCGCTTTCCGAGCCGATCGTACGGATCATGCGCCATTCTCGAGGCACTGTGTCCGCACGGAGGGGAGTCATCGTGGACGACCGGCGCGAGACCGTCCGCCTGCTGGAACCGGACGGCACCACGGTGCCCGGCGCTCAGCTCCCGCCGCCGGACCGGCTGCTCGACGGCTACCGCGGCCTGGTGCACGCCCGGCGGCTCAACGAGCAGGCCGGCGCGCTGGTCCGGCAGGGGCGTCTGGCCGTGTACCCGTCCTCGCGCGGCCAGGAGGCCTGCCAGGTGGCCGCGGCGATGGTGCTGGGCGACGACGACTGGCTCTTCCCGACCTACCGCGACACCGCAGCGATCGTCGCGCGCGGTGTCGACCCGGTGGAGGTGCTCACGATGCTGCGGGGGGACCGGCACTGCGGCTACGACGTCGCCGGCCACCGCGTCGCCCCGCAGGCGACCCCGCTCGCCACACAGCTGCTGCACGCCGTCGGCGTCGCCCACGCCGCGCGGCTCAAGGGCGAGCCCGACGCCGTCCTGGCGCTCTGCGGCGATGGCGCGACCAGCGAGGGCGACTTCCACGAGGCGCTGAACTTCGCCGCGGTGTTCCGGGCGCCGGTGGTGTTCCTCGTGCAGAACAACAAGTACGCGATCTCGGTGCCGCTGCATCGGCAGAGCGCAGCCGCCGACCTCGCGGACAAGGCGGTCGGCTACGGCATGCCCGGTGTGCGGGTCGACGGCAACGACCTCCCCGCGCTGCTCACCGTGCTCGACGGCGCCGTCTCCCTGGCCCGCTCCGGTGGCGGCCCGACGCTGGTGGAGGCCGACACCTACCGCATGGAGGCCCACACCAACGCCGACGACGCGGGCCGCTACCGCGACGAGAGCGAGGTCGCCTCCTGGGCAGGCCGCGACCCGCTGGTGCGTCTGCGCGCCCGGCTGCGCGCCGACGGCCTGCTCGACGACGACGCCGAGCGCGCGCTCACCGACGACGCCGAGCGGATGGCCGCCGCCCTGCGCGCCGGCATCGCGGCCGAGTCCCCGGTGGACCCCGAGGACCTGTTCGCCCACGTCTACGCCCACCCCACCCCGCAGCTGCGCGAGCAGCGCGCCCAGCTGCGCGCCGAGCTGGAGGTCACGCCGTGAAGACCGGCCCCGTGAAGCTCACCATGGCGCAGTCGATCAACACGGCGCTGCGCGAGGCGATGGCCGCCGACCCGACCGTCGTCGTGTTCGGGGAGGACGTCGGTCCGCTCGGCGGGGTCTTCCGGGTCACCGACAGGCTCACCGCCGAGTTCGGCGAGCACCGCTGCTTCGACACCCCGCTCGCCGAGTCCGGCATCGTCGGCACGGCGGTGGGGATGGCGATGAACGGGCTGCGGCCCGTCGTCGAGATGCAGTTCGACGCGTTCGCCTACCCGGCGTTCGAGCAGATCGCCAGCCACGTCGCGAAGTTCGGCAACCGCACCTCGGGCCGGATGCGGCTGCCGATGGTCATCCGGGTGCCCTACGCCGGCGGGATCGGCGGCGTCGAGCACCACTGCGACTCCTCCGAGGCGTACTACGCCCACACCGCCGGGCTGACCGTGCTCGCCCCGGCCACGAACGCCGACGCCCACGGCCTGCTCCGCGCGGCGATCGAGTACCCGGACCCGGTGGTCTTCCTGGAGCCGAAGAAGCACTACTTCATGAAGGAGGAGGTGGACACGACCGTCCCGGTGCCGCCGATCGGACGTGCCGTCGTCCGCCGCCCCGGGGTCGACGCGACGCTCATCGTCTACGGCCCGACGGTGCCGGTCGCACTCGCCGCCGCCGAGGAGGCCGCCCGCGAGGGCCGTGACCTGGGCGTGGTCGACCTGCGGTCGATCGTGCCGTTCGACGACGAGACCGTCTGCGCGCAGGTCCGCCGGACCGGGCGGGCGGTCGTCGTCGCGGAGGCCCCGGGGTTCGCCTCGGTCGCCTCGGAGATCGCCGCCAGGATCTCCGAGCGGTGCTTCCACCACCTCGAGGCGCCGGTGCGCCGGGTGACCGGATTCGACGTGCCCTACCCGCCGCCGAAGCTGGAGCAGCACCACCTGCCCGGGGTGGACCGGGTGCTCGACGCCGTCGACACGCTCGGCTGGGAGGACGCGGCGTGAGTGCGCAGGTGTTCACCCTGCCCGACCTGGGGGAGGGGCTGACCGAGGCCGAGCTCGTCCGCTGGCTGGTGGCCGACGGGGACACCGTCGGCGTCGACCAGCCCGTGGCCGAGGTGGAGACGGCGAAGGCCGTGGTCGAGGTGCCGTCGCCGTACGCGGGCACGGTGCTGACCCGGCACGGTGCGGAGGGCGAGACGCTGCGGGTCGGGGAGCCGCTGGTGTCGGTCGGGGACGCCGGGGACGCCGGATCGGGGAACGTCCTGATCGGGTACGGCACGTCCGGCGGGCACGAGGGGGCCCGCCGG
>NZ_JAMXSG010000194.1:0-11188 GCF_024124365.1 Pseudonocardia sp. McavD-2-B | reverse complement strand
GGACCCTGCTCCCGCCCCGGCGCCCGCGGTCGACCGCGCCGCCGCCGAGCGCGCCGCCCTCGCCGCCGCGGGCGGCGGGCGGGTCACCGAGGTCGAGTTCGACCGGGCCGACAGCGACGACGACCGGCACGACGACGACCGCGACGACGACCGCAGCGACGACCGGGACCACTGGGAGGTCGAGGTCGTGAACGGCACCACCGAGCACGATCTCGACATCGACGCCACCACCGGCCAGGTCCTCGACCACGACGTCGACCGGCACGACGGCGACGACGACCGGCACGACCGCGACGACGACTGAGCCGGCCCGGGACCGGAGGTCGGCGGGGCCCGGGTCACGGGGCCCCGCCGATCGGGCGGTCAGCCCCGGCCCGCGGACCCGTCGGCCGCGGCCAGCACCGTCGCCCGCAGCAGCTCCCGCTCCCCGGCCGGGGCGACGGCGTCGAGCAGCTGGTCGAGGGTGTGGCAGAGCGTGTAGTAGCCGCTGAGGAACGAGACGGTCCACCCGTCGTCGAACGCGCGCACGTCCACGCCCCGCACCACGTCGTTCACCGCCCGGGCCGCGGCCCGCCGCCGGGGCAGCCCCACCAGACGCACCGCGTCCGGGTCCGGCGCGGGCGGCGGGCGCGGAGCACGCGGGCGCCCCAGCCACGGGTTCGGCGCGCTCACGGCCCCACCAGGAGCGACGAGTACGACGGCCGGTCCGGCGCCGGTTCCGCCGCCAGCAGCGCGTGCGCCACCGCCCGCGCCGTCACCTCCGCCGCGGCCGCCTGCAGCGCGAACACCCCGGCGACGTCCGGTGCGGCCCGGGTGCCCGTGGCCAGCGCGAACGCGCAGTCGCCGTCGCGGATCGTGTGCACCGGCGAGATCGACCGGGCCAGGCCGTCGTGCGCCATCGTCGCCAGCCGGGTGCAGCCGACCTTGTCCAGGGCCGCGTCGGTGCCGACGACCACCAGCGTCGTCGCCGTCCCCAGCGGGTTCACGTGCCCTGCGTACAGCGCGGCGAGCCGCTCCGGCGGGGCGAGGGCCGGGGCCACCCCGGTGGTGAACTCGCCCGGCAGACCGTGCCGGGCGCCGTACACCTCACCGGTGGCCGGGTCCGCGGCCGCACCGGCGGAGTTGAGGACGACCAGGGCCGCGATCGTCGTCCCGGCGGCAGAGCCCTCGGTGAGCACCGCGGACGCCGACCCGATCCCGCCGCGCAGCCCGCCGGACACCGCGCCGGTGCCCGCCCCGACCGAACCCTGGACGACCGGGCCGGCGTGTGCGTCGTCGTAGGCGGCCGTGCCGGTCACCGCGGTCGGGCGGACCCGGGGGTCACCGCCGCGACCGAGGTCGAACACCACGGCGGCCGGCACGATCGGCACGACGGCGCCCGGCACCGGGAACCCCTCGCCGTCGCGCTCCAGCCGGGCCATCACGCCGGACGCGGCGTCGAGACCGAAGGCGCTGCCCCCGGACAGGGTGACGGCGTGCACGCGCTGGACCGTCGCGACCGGGTCGAGCAGGTCGGTCTCCCGGGTGCCGGGCGCGGCGCCGCGCACGTCCACGCCGGCGACCGCGCCGCCCGGCGGGGTCAGCACGACCGTCGTCCCGCTGCGGGCACCCGGCCCGTTCACCACCGCGTGCCCGACCCGCAGGCCCTCGACGTCGGTCAGCCCGTTCCGCTCGCCCGCTCGCACCGCTCCATCCTGCCCCGCAACGCCACGGGCCGGCACCGCGGAACGCGGTACCGGCCCGGAGGGGCGTGCGGGGGACTCAGCCCTTCGCGCCGCGCAGACGCCGGATCAGCACGACCAGCAGCACGAGCGCGCCTACGCCGCCCAGCACCGGCCCGAGGCGCTTGAGCACCGGGGCACCCGCCGAGTCGAGCAGGTCGATGGCCTCGACCGGGCTGCTCTGCGGCTGGTAGGTCCGCTTCACCGGGGCGGGCGCGGCCTGCTCACCCGGGCCCGGCGGGACGGCCGGGATCGGGCTGGTCTGGTCGGCCGCGTGCTTCGGGCCCGCGCCGTTGGAGGTCGCCGCACCAGGGCCGGTCAGCTTGTCCGCGACGCAGCTCGAGAACTGCCCGATGATCTTGTCGGCGACGTCGGAGATGACGCCGCGGCCGAACTGCGCCGGACGACCGGTGACGGTCATGTCGGTGACCATCGTGACCGAGGTCTTGTCCGCACCGTCGGCGACCATCGTGCCGGTCACGATGGCCTTGGCGGTGCCGTTGCCGCGGGCGTCGCGGCCGGACGCGTCGATGACCACCTTGTGGTTCGCGTCGTCACGCTCGATGTAGGTGCCCTTGCCCTTGTAGGTGAGCGAGATCGGGCCGAGCTTGACCTTGACGGTGCCCTGGAACGAGTCGCCCTCGTACTCGGTCAGGGTCGCCCCGGGGAAGCACGGAGCGATGAGCTCCGGGTCGTTGAGGGCCTTCCACGCGTCCTCGATCGGCGCCGCGATCGTGAACTTGTTCTCCAGTTGCATCTTCTCTGCCCAGCCTCCTCGAACGAACGCCGGCGCCGGTCCCGGGGGTTCCGGGGCCGGCGCCGGCGTCGGTGTGTTCCTCGGGTACGTCAGCCGGCCGCGGCCAGCACCGCACGACCGGTGAGAACCTTCGCCAGGTGCTCACGGTAGTCGGCGGCGGCGTCCGCGTCACTCGGAGCGGACGTGCCCTCGAGCGCGTGCTCGGCGGCCGCCTTCGCGACGTCCGGACCCGCGGCCTTGCCCACCAGGGCCGCCTCGACACCGGTCGCCCGGATCGGCACGTTGCCCATGTTGGTCAGGCCGACGCGGGCCTCGGTGATGGTCCCGCCGTCCACCTTCAGCGCCACGGCGACGGCCACCATCGACCACGCCTGGGCGACCCGGTTGAACTTCTCGTAGTGGCTCTTCCAGCCGGACCGCTTCGGGAACCGGATCATGGTGAGGATCTCGCCCTCGCCGATCGCGGTCGTGAAGTAGTCCTGGAAGAAGTCCGCCGCGGTCACCAGGCGGGTGCCACCGGCACCCAGGATGACGAACTCGGCGTCCATCGCCAGGGCGGCCGCGCCCAGGTCACCGGCCGGGTCGGCGTGCGCGAGCGCGCCGCCCAGGGTGCCGCGGTGGCGGACCTGCGGGTCCGCGACGGTCTCGGTCGCCCGGGCGATCAGCTCCACGTGGGAGTTCACCAGGTCGTTGCGCATGACCTCGTGGTGGGTGGCCATCGCGCCGACCATGACGTACTGGTCGTCCTCGCCGATCCGCTTGAGCTCGGGGATGCCCCCGAGGTCGATGATCGTGCTCGGCGCGGCCATCCGCAGACGCAGCACCGGCAGCAGGCTCTGGCCGCCCGCGAGGATCTTGGCGTCCTCCCCGGCCGACTGCAGGGCCGTCACGGCCTCCTCGACCGAGGAGGGCCGGACGTAGTCGAACTTGGCCGGGATCACTGGACCTCTCCCTTGGGGTTGTTCGGGTCGATGGAACCGAGGCCGGCACCGGGCGCGTGGGTGTCGCTCGGGGTCTCCTGCGGGTTCTTGCCCTTGGCGACCTGGAGCGCACGCCACACGCGCTGCGAGGTGGTCGGCATCTCGATCTCGTCGACGCCGAGGTGCCGCACCGCGTCCAGCACGCCGTTGAGGATCGCCGGGGTCGAGGCGATGGTGCCCGCCTCGCCGACGCCCTTGACGCCGAGCGGGTTGCTCGTCGCCGGGGTGGAGACCGTCTCGGTGGTGAAGCTCGGCAGGTCCGCCGCGGACGGGATCGTGTAGTCGACGAACGTGGCGTTGACCAGGGTGCCCTGGTCGTCGTAGTTCGCCTCCTCGAACAGGGCCTGCGCGATGCCCTGGGCGAGACCGCCGTGCACCTGGCCCTCGACGATCAGCGGGTTGATGACGTTGCCGATGTCGTCGACGCAGACGTACTTGCGCAGGTTCACCCGGCCGGTGTCGGTGTCGACCTCGATCGCGGCCAGGTGGGTGCCGTGCGGGTAGGAGAAGTTCTCCGGGTCGAAGACGGCGTCGGAGTCCAGCGAGGGCTCCATGCCCTCCGGGTAGTCGTGCGCCATGAACGCGGCGAACGCGATCTCCTGGATGGCCTTGCCCTTGTCGGTGCCCTTGACCGTGAACTGGCCGTTCGCGAACTCGATGTCGTCCTCGGAGGCCTCGAGCAGGTGCGCGGCGATCTTCGTCGCCTTCTCGATCACCTTGTCCGCGGCGTTGACGATGGCCACACCGCCGACGACCAGCGAGCGCGAGCCGTAGGTGTCGAGGCCCTTCGGCGCCACCTGGGTGTCGCCGTGCAGGATCTCGACGTCCTCGAACGCGACGCCCAGCTTGTCCGCGACGATCTGCGAGAACGCCGTCTCGTGGCCCTGGCCGTGGGCGGAGGCACCGGTGGTGACCTCGACCTTGCCGGTGGCCAGCATCCGGATGCTGGCGGCCTCCCAGCCGCCGGCGCCGTAGTCCAGCGAGCCGAGCACGCGGGACGGGGCGAGGCCGCACATCTCGGTGAAGGTCGAGATGCCGATGCCCAGCTGGACCGGGTCACCGGAGCGGCGGCGCTCCTCCTGCTCACGGCGCAGACCGGCGTAGTCGAACAGCTCCATCGCGCGCTGCGTGGCCTGCTCGTAGTTGCCGGTGTCGTAGGTCAGGCCCACGACGGTCGTGAAGGGGAACTCCTCGTGCTTGATCCAGTTCTGCTCGCGCAGCTCCATCGGGTCGCGGCCGAGCTCGACGGCCAGCTCGTCGAGCATGCGCTCGACGGCGAAGGTCGCCTCGGGGCGGCCGGCGCCGCGGTAGGCGTCGGTCAGCGTCTTGTTGGTGAAGACGTTGGAGCAGGTGAACTTCAGCGCGGGGATCTTGTAGATCGCGTTGAACATGAACGCGCCGAGGATCGGCACACCCGGCCCGACGAGGCCCAGGTAGGCGCCCATGTCGGCGTAGAGGTGGACGTCGAACCCGGTGATGGTGCCGTCCTTCTTGGCGGTCATCACGAGGTCCTGGATCTGGTCCCGGGCGTGGTGCGCGGTGAGCATGCACTCGCTGCGGGTCTCGGTCCACTTGACCGGCTTGCCCAGCCTCTGCGCGAGCAGCACGCAGAGCATCTCCTCGGGCAGGACGCCGATCTTGCCGCCGAAGCCGCCGCCCACGTCGGGGGCGATGACACGCAGCTTGGACTCCGGCACCCCGAGGGTCACCGTGGTCATGGTGCGCAGGATGTGCGGCACCTGGGTCGCGGCCCAGATGGTCAGCTGCTCACCGGTCGGGTCCACCACGCAGGAGCGGGGCTCCATGAACGCGGGGATCAGGCGCTGCTGGCGGAAGCGGCGGCGGACGACGACGGAGTCGCTGTCGGCCTCGGCGGCCTTGATGGCCTCGGCCACGTCGGCACCGGTGCCGGCGGCGGCGGAGTCGAACACCCAGGTCGCGGAGACGTTGGTGCCGAGGTCCGGGTGGACCAGCTCGGCACCGTCCTGCGCGGCGGCCTCCATGTCGAGGACCGGGTCGAGCGGCTCGTAGTCGACCTCGACGAGCTCGGCGGCGTCGCGCGCGGCGGCGGCCGACCGGGCGACGACGACGGCGACGCCCTCACCGGAGAAGTTGACGCGGCCGACGGCGAGCACCGGGCGCTGCGGGGCCTTCTGGTCCGGGGTGATCGGCCACGCGCAGGGCATGCCGACCTCCTCCGCACCGAGGTCGGCCGCGGTGTAGACGCCGAACACACCCGGGGCCTTCTCGGCCTCGGACTTGTCGATCGAGGTGATGGTCGCCCGCGCGATCGTCGACCGGACGACGGCGATGTGGACGGTTCCCGGAGGGGTGATGGAGTCGGTGTAGCGGGACCGGCCGGTGATGAGGCGCTGGTCCTCCTTGCGGACCCGGGCCTTGCCGATCTCGCCGGTCGTGGTGGGTTCGGCGGTCGTCGTCACGTCAGTTACCTCCCGCAACCGGGGCGGCCTGGCCGGAGGGCTGAGCGGCTCCCGGCTTCATGTTCTTCGCCGCGGTCTGCACGGCGCGCACGATGTTCTGGTAGCCCGTGCAGCGGCAGAGGTTGCCCTCGATGCCCTCACGGACCTCCTGCTCGGACGGGTCGGGGTTGTCCCCGAGCAGGTCCACCGCAGCCATGATCATTCCCGGCGTGCAGTACCCGCACTGCAGGCCGTGGCACTCGCGGAAGGCCTCCTGCACCGGGTGCAGCTGACCGTCGCGGGCGAGACCCTCGATGGTGGTGACCTCGGCGCCGTCCGCCTGGACCGCGAGCACCGAGCAGGACTTCACGCTCTGCCCGTTGAGATGAACCGTGCAGGCACCACAGTTGCTGGTGTCGCAGCCGATCAGCGTCCCCGTCTTGCCCAGCGTCTCCCTCAGGTACTGCGCGAGCAACATGCGGGGCTCGACGTCGTCGGCGTAGTTCACGCCGTCGACGGTGACCCGGACCTCTGTCATGAACTCTCACTCCTCGTACGCGACCACGCACGCTCCGAAGCGCGGGGTCTGACCGGGGACTTCGTCCGAGGAACGCCGATCGCCGTCGCCTGTCTCGCGACCACGCCGGCGCGCCCGGAAAAGTTGCCGCACGTCTCGTGTGGCAGCGCCCACATCACACTCCCGATCTTCCTGGGGTGCAAGGAGCCGGGACCGGGGCGACCGGAGGTCGAGTGGCGTGGTGCCGACGTCACGGCGACAGCCTGTCGTGCGCAACCGCAGGCGCGGAGAAGGTGGGCGAGAGGCGCCCTCAGAATCGGATCCGTGACGCAACACGAATCACCCGTTCAGACCAGTCCTGACGGAGTGGTGCGACCCCGGAGGTCAGGGAAGCCTAACCTGCGTCAGCGTCGTGCGCCAGGACCGGTCGGCCGCAGCGGGGCGGAGGTCCGGTGCTCGACGGCCCCCCACCACAGACCGGCACCGTAGGCGAGGTCGTCGAGCCGGTGCGCGAGCAGGTGCAGCAGCGGCCCGGTCCGGACCCGCGGGTCACGGTCGCGGTGGCGCCACCAGTCGGTCAGCCCCTCCGCCAGCGCCGCCGCGACGACCGCGCGGCGGGCCCGGCGCGACACCAGGCAGGCGAGCGCGGCGACCGGCCAGAAGTGCCGGGTCAGCGCCGACGCCGTCTGCCACAGCGCCCCGGACAGGCCGAGCGCGGTGAGCAGGGCCGCCCCGCGCCGCGGATGGTCGAGCCGGGGCAGCTTCCGGGACAGCCGTTCGGTCGCGACCCCGGTGACGACGGCGGCGAGCGCCGTCGCCCCCCGCCGCTGGGCGAGCAGGAGCAGACAGACCGCCGCCGTCCAGGGGGAGAGGATCACCGGCGGCACCGCCCCGGGGTGCCTGCGCGCCAGCGGCGCCGCCCCGGTGCCGTAGAACGCCTTGCGCCGCAGCCACTCCCCCGGGTGGGTGCGGTGGTCGTGGGCGACCCGCGCGACGGGTTCGAAGCGCATCTCCCAGCCGGCCGCGTGCAGGCGCAGGACGAGGTCGACGTCCTCGGCGACGTGCATCCGCGGGTCGAACGCGACCGGCCCGACCGCCGACACCCGGACGAGCATCGCCGCGCTCGGCACGTAGGCGACACGGGACCGCGGCACGATCAGTGCCGGGTCGGGCCCCAGGTCCAGCGACGACCGCACCGCCTCGTAGCGCCCGACCGCCCCGCGCAGCCCGCCGCCCCGTTCCGGGTCCGGCGCCACGATCCGCGGTGCGACGAGACCGACCGCGGGGTCGGCGAGGTGGGCGAGCAGCGGGGGGAGCCAGCCGGGTTCGGGGACGACGTCGGAGTCGAGGAACACCACGAACGGGGTGGTCGCGGCGGCGAGGCCGGCGTTGCGGGCGGCCGCCGGGCCGCGCGGGGTGGCGTGCCGCAGGACCGTCCCCCCGGCCCGTTCGACGGCGCGGCGCAGCGGTGCCGGGTCGGTGGACCCGTCGTCGACGACGACCGGGCCGGCCACCCCGGTCCCGGCCAGCGCGGCGAGGAGCCGGTCCAGCGGCCGGTCCTTCACCGGGACGACGACGGTGACCTCGGCCGCGGTGATCCCCGCCGGGGTGTCGGGGACGGGGTGGGCGAGCCCGGCGTCGAGCAGGGTGCGGGCCAGGGACCGCTCGGTGGGGCCGGTGACGACCAGCGGCCGCCCGGGGGCGGGCAGCAGCGCGCGGGCCCGCGCGGACAGGTGCACCAGCCGGGGCGGGGCGCCGCCGAGCAGCGCCGCGCCGCCGTCGAGCCGCCGGGTGCGACGGTCGAGCACCACCCGGAAGCCGTCCGGGAGCCGCCGGTCCGCCGGGCCCGAGGGGGTCGTGGCGGAGGGACGGTCGGGGTCGGTCCGGGCGGCGGTCACCTCCGGGAGCCTTCCATCCCCGGCCGCCGCGGGTCGACACCCGCACCTGCCCGATCGGCGTGGTCCGCACGGGTCCCGCCGGGCAGACTCCGGGGCATGCCCGAGGTCCTCCCCCGCTACGGCTCGGCGACGCTGGCCGACGTCCTCCCCGCCCTGCTGCACGCGATCGGCGCCCCGCTCGACGACCGGCCGCCCGCGTTCGGGCTCCCGCGGGCAGGGGCGGCGGTGCTGCTGCTCGTCGACGGGCTGGGCCACGAGTTGCTGCACGCGCACGCCGCCGACGCGCCGGTGCTGGCCGGGCTCGCCGACGCCGGACCGCTCACCGTCGGGTTCCCCTCGACCACCCCGATCAGCCTGACCTCGCTCGGCACCGGGCTGCCGCCGGGCGCGCACGGCACGCTCGGGCTGCGGTTCCGCGTCGACGGCGAGCTGCTCGACGCGCTGGGCTGGTCCTCGGGCCGCCGGGATCTGAGGGAGCGGCTCGTCCCGGAGCGGGTGCAGCCGGAGCCGACCGTGCTGGAGCGGGCCGCGGCGGCGGGCGTCGCGGTCCGGTCGGTGTCGCCGCTGGAGTTCCGGACGTCCGGGCTGACCCGGTCGGGGCTGCGCGGTGGCGAGTACCGCGGGGTGGCCGCGCTGGGCGACCTGGCCGTGGAGATCCTCGCCGGGGTGGAGGGCCCCGGTCCGCGGCTGGTCTACGGCTACCACGCCGACCTGGACAAGGTCGGCCACCTGTACGGCCCCGGGAGCCCGGCGTGGCGCTGGCAGCTGCGCCAGGTCGACGCGCTGCTCGCGATGCTGCTGGAGGCACTGCCCGCGGGGACCCTGCTGGCGGTCACCGGCGACCACGGCATGGTCACCGTCGACCGGACCGTCGACGCCGACACCACCCCGGCGCTGTCCGACGGCGTGGCGCTGCTCGGCGGGGACCCGCGCGCCCGGCACGTCTACGCCGAGCCCGGGGCGGCGGCCGACGCGCTGGCCGCCTGGCAGGCGGTGCTCGGCGACGATGCGGCCGTCGTCAGCCGGGAGGAGGCGGTGGCCCGGGGCTGGTTCGGGCCGGTCACCGACCGGGTGCTCGACCGGGTCGGCGACGTCGTCGCCGCGCTGCACGGGACGGCGGCGGTGGTCCGGAGCGAGGCGGAGCCGTTCCTGTCCACGCTGCCCGGCCAGCACGGCTCGTTCACCACGGCCGAGCAGCTCGTGCCCCTGCTGGTGCACTCCGCGGCGTGACCCCGCGCTACGCCGGCGGCGGGCGGAGGCGTCCGGTGCCGGGGTCGGGGTCCCACGCGGTGACCGCCGCGGACGCCGTCGCCGTGATCGCCGCGAGCAGCCGCAGCCCCTCCCCGGCCGACGCGCCGGCCGGGTCACCGAGCACGCCGTTCGGGCTGACCGCGGCGATCCCCCCGGCCCGCAGCTCCCCGATGACCTCGCGCAGCGGCCGGGTGTCGCCCGGCTCGGCGCGGTCGGTGCGGACCAGGCCGGGATGCAGGTGGGCGAGCAGCGAGGTCTCGTAGCGCCCGGCGTGCGCGTCCAGCGGCACCCCGGGGACGTCGGCGACGCAGGACAGCCAGCCGGCGTCGCGGCCCTCGTGGCGCAGCAGGGTCACCGCCGAGCGGAGCGCTGCGACGTTGCCGCCGTGCCCGTTGAGCAGCACCAGCCGCGAGGCCCACCGGCACGCCGAGCGGCCGTACTCGACGAGGACGGTGCGCAGCGCGTCCTCCCCGATCGACACGGTGCCGGGGAAGCCCTCGTGCTCACCGGCGGCGCCGTAGGGCAGTGCGGGGGCGAGGACGAGCCCCGGGTCGGCGTCGTGCAGCGCCGACGCGACCGCCGACGCCACGGCGGTGTCGGTGCCCAGCGGCAGGTGCGGGCCGTGCTGCTCGGTGGAGCCGACCGGCACGAGCAGCGTATACGCCGCGGCCGGGTCGAGGTCGGGCCAGGTCAGATCCGCGAGGCGCACGGTCCCAGCCTGCCCCGTCGGGTCCCGGTCCGGCGCAGCGGTCACCACGAGGACGACGGCGCCGGTCGGAGGACGCGCACGTCGAGAGCGAGGAGGAGCAGGGGCAGCGCGAGGACGGCCGGCCCGGCCCACTCACGGGCTCCGGCGCGGCGGGCCCGGGATCTCGGTGGTCACCCGACGACCGTAGGAACTCGACCCGGCTCCAGGTCGACGAGGCGGCCCTCACGGATCGCGGCGTCGAACCGGCGCGGGGTCAGCGCGTCGCCGATCCGGTGCACCGGCCACGGACCGCCGGCCAGCGCGGACCACAGGCCGGTGGCGGGGACGGTGGCCGTCGCCGCGACGACGGCGCCGACGTCGCGCCGCTCGGTGCGGCCGGTCGGGTGGTGCAGCAGCTCCACGGTGCAGTCGGGCTCGGCGCAGCTCTGCTCACCACGGCTCTGCTCACCCCTGCGCAGCACCCCCAGCACGGCGAGGTCGGTGCGGCAGCGGATCCCGGCGGCGTGCGCGCGGCGGCGGAACCCCTCGCGGTCCAGGGTGAGCCCGAGGTCCTGCCCGACGACCAGCGCGGGGGTGACGACCTCGACGGCGTGCCCGCGGGCGGCGAGCAGCTCGGCGACCGAGGTGGCCTGGTGGAACCCGAGCTCGTCGACGACGAGCACCGGGCCCGGAGGCAGGCGCACCCCGGCCAGCACGTCGTCGACGGGGACGGTCAGCCGCTCCGGGTCCCACGACGGGACGGCGGGCACCGACCCGGTGGCGACGACGACCGCCGCGGGGTCCAGCTCCTCGACGAACCCGCGGTCGACGGTCGTGCCGTACCGGATCTCGGCCCCGGCCGCGTGCGCCTCGCGCAGCAGGTCGGCGACGACGTGGCCGAGCTCGGCCCGCCCGGGCGCGGTCGCCGCGAGGGCGAGCCGTCCGCCGGGGGTGCC
>NZ_JAMXSG010000193.1:0-11192 GCF_024124365.1 Pseudonocardia sp. McavD-2-B | reverse complement strand
CGCCCCGTCGCCGGCGGCCTGGCCGCAGCGGCCCGCCCGCGGCTGGACGGCCGGTTTCGTCGGCGGGATCGTCGACGCCTGTGGTGAGGTCTCCGCCGGGGTGCTGCGGATCGTGCCCGGCGACTAGGAGCTCGCCCGGGCCTGCGTCGACGCGCTGCGCCGGCTCGGGTTCCGCGTGGCCTCCGAGCCGTCGGCCCGGCCCGGGGTGCGGGCGCTGCGGGTGCTGGGCGGGGTCGCCGAGCAGCTGCGGCTGGTCGCGGTGACCGACCCGGCCGTGGCCCGGGTGCGCGACGTCGGCGGTGCCCGTGTCGAGGAGCCGCCCGGGGGAGCGCCGCGGGTCGTGGCGGTCCGCGACACCGGCACCCTCCGCCCGATGGTCGACATCACCACCGGTACGGGGGACTTCGTCGCCGCCGGGGTGGTCAGCCACAACTGCTTCGCCCGCAACACCCACACCTACCTCGACCTCGACGCGGGCGCGGACTTCGACTCCCAGATCGTGGTCAAGGTGAACGTCGCGAGGGTGCTGGAGCGGGAGCTGGCCCGGCCGTCGTGGCGGCGCGAGCACGTCGCGATGGGCACCAACACCGACCCCTACCAGCGGGCGGAGGGCCGCTACCGGCTGATGCCCGGGGTGATCACCGCGCTGGCCCGCTCCGGCACGCCGTTCTCCGTCCTCACCAAGGGCACCGTGCTGGGCCGGGACCTGCCGCAGCTCGCGGCCGCGAACGCCGACGTCCGCGTCGGCACCGGGGTGTCGATCGCGCTGCTGGACCGGGAGCTGCAGTCGCACCTCGAGCCGGGCACCCCGAGCCCGCGGGCCCGCCTCGACCTCGTCCGGCGGATCACCGACGCCGGCCTGCCCTGCGGGGTCATGGTGGCCCCGGTGCTGCCGTGGCTGACCGACTCCACCGAGGCCCTCGACGCCCTGCTGGCGGAGATCGCCGCCGCCGGGGCGAGCCGGGCCACGGTGCTCGCGCTGCACCTGCGTCCCGGGGCCCGGGAGTGGTTCCTGGCCTGGCTGGGGCGGACCCACCCCGCGCTGCTGCCGCGCTACGAGCGGCTCTACCGCGGCGGGGCCTACGCCACCCGGGACTACCGCGGGACCCTGGCCCGGCGGGTCGCCCCGCTGCTGGCCCGGCACGGCCTGGACCGGCCCGAGTCGAACCCGCGCGACCCGGGGTGGACCCGGCAGCCGGTCGCGTCGCCGCGGGCTGCGGAGCCCGGGGACGGGCAGCTGAGCCTGCTCTGAGAACCCGCCGGAAACCTGGTGGCAGACGGCCCGGGGGATGCCGATAGCCTTGACCGCCGTGATGCGAACCCACCCCGTCGGCACGCTGCGTGCCGAGAACGCCGGCCAGACCGTGACCCTCGCCGGATGGGTGGCCCGCCGCCGCGATCACGGCGGCGTGATCTTCATCGACCTGCGGGACCGCTCCGGATCGGCCCAGGTCGTGTTCCGCGAGGGCGAGATGGCCGAGCGGGCCCACCGGCTGCGCTCCGAGTTCTGCATCCAGGTCGTCGGCGAGGTCGTCCGCCGGCCCGCGGGCAACGAGAACTCCGACCTGCCGACCGGCGACATCGAGGTCACGGTCACCGAGCTGACCGTCCTGTCGGAGTCGGCGCCGCTGCCGTTCCCGATCGACGAGCACACCGGCGTCGGCGAGGAGATCCGGCTCTCCCACCGCTACCTCGACCTGCGTCGTTCCGGGCCCGCCGCGGCGATGAAGCTGCGCAGCGACGTGAACAAGGCCGCCCGCGACGTGCTGGCCGCGGAGGACTTCATCGAGGTCGAGACGCCGACCCTGACCCGGTCCACCCCCGAGGGCGCGCGCGACTTCGTCGTCCCGGCGCGGCTGCGCCCCGGCTCCTGGTACGCGCTGCCGCAGAGCCCGCAGCTGTTCAAACAGCTGCTCATGGTCGGCGGGCTGGAGCGGTACTACCAGATCGCGCGCTGCTACCGCGACGAGGACTTCCGCGCCGACCGCCAGCCGGAGTTCACCCAGCTCGACATCGAGATGAGCTTCGTCGAGCAGGACGACGTCATCGCACTCGCCGAGAAGGTCCTCACCGCGCTGTGGCGCCTCGTCGGGTACGAGATCGAGACCCCGATCCGCCGGATGCCCTACGCCGAGGCGATGGCCCGCTACGGCTCGGACAAGCCCGACCTGCGCTTCGACATCGAGCTCACCGAGCTCACGTCGTACTTCGCGGGAACCGGGTTCCGGGTCTTCCAGAACCCCTACGTCGGCGCGGTCGTCATGCCGGGCGGGGCGTCGCAGCCCCGCAAGGTGCTCGACGGCTGGCAGGAGTGGGCCAAGCAGCGCGGCGCCCGCGGCCTGGCCTACGTGCTGATCGGTGAGGACGGGCAGGTCGACGAGCGCGGCCCCGTGGTCAAGAACCTGTCCGAGGCCGAGCGGTCCGGCCTGGCCGAGGCCGTCGGCGCGCACCCCGGCGACTGCATCTTCTTCGCCGCCGGCAAGCCCACCGAGGCCCGCGCGCTGCTGGGCGCGGCCCGGGGCGAGATCGCCCGGCGGACCGGTGCGATCGACTCCTCGGCCTGGTCGTTCGTCTGGATCGTCGACGCGCCGCTGTTCGAGTCGGCCGCCGACACCGACGACGTCGCCGTCGGCGGCGGTGCGTGGACCGCGCTGCACCACGCGTTCACCTCTCCGACCCCGGAGTGGATCGACACCTTCGAGAAGGACCCGGGCAACGCCCTGGCCTACGCCTACGACATCGTCTGCAACGGCAACGAGATCGGCGGCGGCTCGATCCGTATCCACTCGGCCGACGTGCAGAAGCGGGTCTTCGAGATCATGGGCCTGTCCGCGGAGGAGGCACAGGAGAAGTTCGGCTTCCTGCTCGACGCCTTCTCGTTCGGTCCGCCGCCGCACGGCGGGATCGCGTTCGGCTGGGACCGGATCACCGCGCTGCTCGCCGGCGTCGACTCGATCCGCGAGGTCATCGCGTTCCCGAAGACCGGCGGCGGGTTCGACCCGCTCACCCAGGCCCCCGCGCCGATCACCGCCGCGCAGCGTAAGGAGGCGGGCGTCGACGCGAAGCCGACGGCGCCCGCGCCCGGCGGGTCGGCGCCCGGCCGCCCCGGGGAGACCGGCGGCGGTGCCCCGGAGAAGCCCGGCCCGGCCGCGTAGGCGCTGCACCTGCGGGTGGTCTGCCCACCCGGGCGGACGGTCGAAGGTCCGCAGCGTCCTCGACGCCCAACCCGGGGTGGGCCACCTGGTGGTCCACCCCGGGGTGGCGGTGTACCCGGCCGGTGACCTGGTCGAGGCGACGTGGTGGGCGCCATCGATGCGGCGGCCGCGGTGCTGGTGCTCACCCGTCGCGGATCGCGTCGTCGGGGCGCGGACCGCGCGCTCTCCGAAGGGTAGGGTCCCCTTCGATGACCGATCCGCAGTCGACTCCCGGCGCGGTCGCGGCGGTGGCCGGGGCCGCGCGGTTGCTGTCGCGGCGGGCGGGCTCGGAGGTCGAGCTGTTCGAGCCCGAGGACCTCGGCGGCAGCGGCCGCTCCGTCGTCGCCCGGGCCCGGATGGCGAAGAACCCGTTCTCCGACCGGCGCAGCGTCGTCGTGAAGCACTACGCTCCGCCCGAGGACGGCACGGACCTGGCGTCGGACCCGTTCCGCTACGAGGTCGCGTCCTGCCAGCTGTTCACCGCGCTGCCCAGCGACGTCCGGCCCAGCCCGGTGATCATCGCGCACGACCCGGAGCAGCGGCTGCTCGTGCTGGAGGACCTCGGCCGCAGCCTGACCCTGGCCGACAAGCTGTTCGCCCCGGACGCCCAGGCCGCCCGGACCTGCCTGCTCGGCTGGGCCCGCGGCCTGGGCCGGATGCAGGCCGCGACCGCCGGGCGGGAAGGTGACTTCGGGGCGCTGCTGCGCCGGCTGGGGGAGAAGGCCCGCCGGGACCCGGTCGCCGACCAGGCCCGCGCCGCGCTGGCCGGGCTGCCGGAGCTGCTGGTCGAGATCCTCGGCGTCGAGGTGCCGGAGATGGCGCTGTTCGAGGCCCAGGGCGGGGTGCGCCTGCTCGGCGGCACCGGGTTCCGCGCGTTCAGCCCGTCCGACACCTGCCCGGACAACAACCTGGTCACCAGCCGAGGGGTGCGGTTCGTCGACTTCGAGTGGGGCTGCTTCCGCGACGTCGTCCTCGACGCCGCCTACGTGCGGGTGCCGTTCCCCGGCTGCTCGTCGAGCTTCGCCCTGCCCGACGCCGTCGCCGACGCCATGCTCGACGCCTGGCGGGCCGAGGTCGCGCCGGTGTGGCCCGAGCTGGACGACCCCGAGCTGCTGGAGTCGCGCCTCGCCGACGCCCAGGTGCTGTGGGTGTGGTGGTCGACCTGGCAGCTGCTGCCGCGGGTGCCCGAGCGCGACGGCCCGATCGGTCCCGACGCCGGCCGGTCCCCGCGGATGTCCACGGCGCTGCGGCACTACTGGCGGGGCCTCGGTGTCACCGCGGAGGCGACCGCCCGGCCCGGCACGGCCGCGCTGGCCGAGGCCGTGGTGACCGCGCTCGACACCCGTTTCCCGGACGCGTCGTCGACGCTGCCGCTGTTCCCCGCCTTCCGCGGGGGCGAGTGGTAGGGACCCGCCCCGAGAGTTCCCACGGCGGTACGGGACCCGTCACCGGTTGCACACGGAAACGGTGGCTGCGGCGGTGATCGTGTCGGCGTGTCCCCGATGACCGCGCGCCCGTCCGTCGTCGATCCGGTCCTCCGCCCCGTCCGCCCCGTCGCCGTACCGCACGCGACCGGGCGGCCCGTCCGGCACCTCGTCCTGCTGGGCGACTCCACCGCCGTCGGACTGGGTGACCCCCTGCCCGGCGGAGGCTGGCGTGGGTTCGGCCCGTTGCTGCGCGACGCCCTCGACGATCCCGACCACCCCGGCTCGGTCCGGCTGGACAACCACGCCCGGACCGGGGCGCGGATGGCCGACGCCCGGCACGGGCAGGTGCCAGCGGCCGCGGCGTCGGGGCCCGACGTCGTCGTGCTGTGCGTCGGGATGAACGACACCCTGCGCTCGGACTTCGACCCGGCCGCGATCCGGCGGGACTGCGCCGAGTCGCTGGAGCTGCTGCTGCGGGCCGGTGCGACCGTGCTGCTGCTCCGCTTCCACGACCACACCCGCGTCTGGCCGCTGCCGGGGCTGTTGCAGCGGGCGCTCGCCACCCGGATCGCGGCCCTGAACGGGGCCGTCGACGGGGCGGTGGCCGAGGCCGTCGCCGCGACGGGGCGGTCCGCCGTCGGGATCCTCGACCTCGACACCGCAGGCAGCTACGACCCGGCGGCGTGGAGCGTGGACCGGTTGCACCCGTCCGAGCTGGGGCACCGGTTGCTGGCGCGTGGTTTCGCCGCGCTGCTCGGCGCCGCAGGGTTCGCGGTGCCGGGGGAGATCGGGCTCGACGCCGCCGGTGGGCGGGAGGTGACGGCCTGGCAACGGGGGGCGTGGCTGGTGGTACAGGGGGTGCCGTGGCTCGTGCGGCGGTCCCGGGACCTCGGGCCGGTGATGGTGCGGGGGCTCCTGGAGGGGGCGCGGGCGCGGAAGGTGCCCGCCTGACCTCGGCGGCCCGGTCACAGGCGTCGCAGGAAGTTCCCGATCCGCTCCACGGCCTGCTCCAGCTGCGGCAGCGCCGTCGCGTACGAGCAGCGGATGTGCCCCTCGCCGGAGGGCCCGAACACGCTGCCCGGGACGACCGCGACCGACTCCTCCCGCAGCAGCCGCTCGGCGAAGGTCTCCGAGTCCAGCCCGGAGGCGCGGATCGAGGGGAACGCGTAGAACGCGCCCGCCGGCTCCGGGCAGTCCAGCCCGGCCTCGCGCAGGCCCTTCACGAAGACCCGGCGGCGACGGTCGTAGTCGGCCACCATCTCCGCGACGTCGCCCTCCGCGCTGGTCAGCGCCTCCACGGCGGCGATCTGCGAGATGTGCGGCGCGCACAGCATCGTGTACTGGTGCACACGCAGGCACAGCTCCGCGATCGGCTCCGGCGCGGCGAGCCAGCCGACCCGCCACCCCGTCATCGCCTGGGCCTTGGAGAACCCGCCCAGGACCACCGTCCGCTCCCGGGCACCCGGGACCGCGCCCAGACAGGTGTGGGCGCCGGTATAGGTGAGGCGGTCGTAGATCTCGTCGGAGAGCAGGTACAGGTCGTGCCGCTCGGCCAGCGCGACGAGCTCGCGCAGCACCTCGGGCGGCTGCACCGCGCCGGTCGGGTTGGCCGGCGAGCCGATCAGGATCGCCTTCGTCCGCGGCGTCACCGCGGCCTCGACCGCGGCGATGTCGATCGCGAACCCGTCCTCGGCGCGGGTCGGCACCCCGACCGGCACCCCACCGGCGAACGCCACGCACGGCTGGTAGGCGACGTAGCAGGGCTCCGGGACGATGACCTCCTCGCCCGGGTTCAGCAGCACCCGGAACGCCAGGTCCAGGCCCTCGGACACCCCGGTCGTGACCAGGCACTCGGTGGCGGGGTCGTAGTGGGCGTCGTAGCGCGACGCCAGGTCCGCGCACACCAGCTCCCGCAGCTTCGGCAGGCCCGCGTTCCCGGTGTAGGTGGTGTAGCCGCGCTCCAGGGCGTAGATCCCGGCCTCGCGGATCCGCCACGGCGTCACGAAGTCGGGCTCACCGACACCGAGGGAGATGACGTCGTCCATCTCGGCGGCGATGTCGAAGAACCGCCGGATCCCCGACGGCGGGATCGCCGAGATCGTCGCGTTGAGCGCCTTCACGGGGTCACCGGCAGCCGGTGGTCGGGCTCCGGCTCGGCGAAGGAGTCGCCGTCGCGCTTGTGCGTGGCCAGCACGAAGTGCGTGGCGGTCGAACGGACCCGGTCGATCGTGGACAGCTTCTGGGACACGAAGTCGCTGACCGCGCGGATGTCCGGGCCGACGACCGTGCAGCGCAGGTCGTGCCCACCGGAGACGAGGTAGCAGTCGCGGACCTCGTCGAAGCGGGAGATTCGGGCGGCGACGTCGTCGAACCCGACCCCGCGGGCCGGGGCCACCGACACGTCGATGAACGCCGTCACCTGCGCCCCGGCGCGGCCGGCGCCGGAGTGGCCGTTGCCGCCGTCCTCGTACCGGGCCCAGTCCACGACGGCCTTGTGCCTGCGGATCACCCCGGAGCGTTCCCACTCCGCGATCCGGGCGTCGACCTCGTCCCGGGGCAGACCCAGCATGGTGGCGACGGTGTCGTGGCTCAACGACGCGTCACGTTCGAGCAACTCGAGGATCTCGCGCACGGCGTGACCCTACGACGACCGCCCGTCGCCGTGCCGCGGGCCGGGCGGGTCGGTGGTGGCCCGCCCCGGCCGACCGGTCAGGCCGCGTGCGGCAGCGGGGCCGCGACGTCCGGAGCGACACCGCCGCGTGCCGGGTCGAGCAGCCCGCACTCGAGGTCGACGAGCTGGACGCGCGTGCACGGACCGCACACGTACACCGTGCCGGTCGGGCCGTGGTGGCTGCTCCAGGCGAGTCCGCGGACGTCGGCGGGAGTGCGCGGACGGGAGCAGAGCGGGCAACTCGGGATCGTGTCCATGCCCCGTGAGCGTGCACGGGCTCTGTTGCGCGCCGGTGACACCGCGCGTCCGCGGCGTTGCGTTCCGGCGACGATCCGGGGTCGGCAACGATCACGCTGCGTACGCGTCGGTCACGAATCGGGGGCGAGCCGGTGAATTCGGCACCGCCGCACCCCGCCCGCAACTAGGGTCCGCGCGCATGAGCAGCAACGAACCGCCGCGGGGCGAGGACCCGCAGGCCGGTCCCGGGGGAGCCGCGACGCCCGGCGGCGCCCAGGAGTCCGGGCAGGCGGCCGGGAGCGGTGACCAGCCGGGCACGCCGTACCCCGGCGGGCAGCAGGCCGGGCAGGACGACGCCGCCACCGGCGCGCAGGAGCCGGGACAGCACGGCACCGCCGCCCCGTCCCAGCACGGCCCGCAGTACGGCCAGGACCCCGGCCCGCAGTACGGCCCGCAGTACGGCCAGGCCCCGTACGGGCAGGACCCGGGGCAGCAGTACCCCGGCCAGTCCTACGGCCAGCAGCAGTACCCCGGCCAGTACCCCGGCGCAGGCCAGTACGGCCAGCAGCAGTACGGGGCCCAGTATCCCGGCCAGTACCCCGGGGCCGGGCAGCAGTACCCGGGCCAGTACCCGACCGGCCAGCAGTACGGCGGCCAGTACCCGCAGGGCGGCTACGGCCGGCCCGCCTACCCCTCCGGAGGTGCCCCGCCCAGCGGCACCTCCCCGGACCCGCTGGTGCCGTTCTCCTTCGGCGACTGGTCCTCCAAGATCGTCGGCGTCCTGCAGCGCAGCGGGAAGCCGCTGCTCATCATCAACCTGATCGTGCTGATCCCGACCGCGGTCCTCAGCGGCATCAGCTACCTCCTCGACGGGGGCACGCGGTCGTCGTTCGACCCCGTCGACCTCGACCTCAGCACGGGGTTCGTGGCGGGCCTCGGCCTGACCACCCTGGTCCTGGCCGTGATCGCGATCGTGCTGTCCGCGCTCGGCTACGCGGCGTCGGTGTTCGTCGTCGTGCGCGACGCGGCCCAGCGCCCGTGGAGCCAGGACCAGGTCATCGCGTTCGCGAAGAACCGCGCGCTCCCGGTGATCGGCTGGTCGCTGCTGGCCGGACTGCTGTTCGTCATCGGCTTCTTCCTGCTGATCATCCCGGCCATCTACCTGGGCGTGGTGTTCACCGGCGCGCTGATCGGGGTCGTCGTGATCGAGCGGGCCGGGATCGGCCGCACGTTCACGCTGGTCAACCCCCGGTTCTTCCCCGTGTTCGGCCGGCTCGTGGTGTTCTTCCTGATCGCGATCGTGTACTCGCTGGTGATCTCGCTGGTCGTCGTCGCGCCGCTGACGTTCCTCAGCCCCGTCCTGGGTCAGGTCGTGGGGACCCTGCTGCAGCTGCCGGTGCAGATCGCCGGCGTCGCCGCGATGATCGTCACTTACGCCGAGTGCCGCTTCCACGAGCACAACCCGGTGCACACCCCCGTCCTCGCCGACGAGATCGACCGCGCCTGAGCCGCCCGTCCACCCGGGGCCGGTGTCCTGGCAGGCTGGATGCGATGAGCACCGACGGCCTGTTCGACATCGACCCCGGGGGCGACGAGCGCGACACCGGTGACGGCGACGCCGTCCGCCCCGACGCGCCGCTCGCCGCGCGGATGCGCCCGCGCACCCTCGACGAGGTCGTCGGCCAGGCCGACCTGCTCGCACCCGGTGCGCCGCTGCGCCGCCTGCTCGACGGCGGCGCCGCGGCGTCGGTGCTGCTCTACGGCCCGCCCGGCACCGGCAAGACCACCCTCGCCCGGCTGATGGCCGGCGCCGGGGGAGCGGAGCGGCATTTCGTCGCCCTGTCGGCGCTCTCGGCCGGGGTGAAGGAGCTGCGGGCCGTCATCTCCGAGGCCCGCCGGCGTCGCGACCGCAGCGGCACCACCACGGTGCTGTTCATCGACGAGGTGCACCGCTTCTCCCGTACCCAGCAGGACGCCCTGCTCGGCGCGGTCGAGGACCGGCTCGTCCTGCTCGTCGCCGCGACCACCGAGAACCCGTCGTTCTCCGTCGTGTCCCCGCTGCTGTCCCGCTCCCTGGTGCTGCAGCTGCAGTCCCTCGGGGAGGACGACGTGCGCACCCTGCTCCGGCGCGCCGTCACCTCCGAACGGGGCTTGAACGCGACCGTCGCGCTCGCCGAGGACGGCGAACAGGCACTGGTCCGGCTCTCCGCTGGCGACGGGCGCCGCGCGCTCACCGCCCTGGAGGCGGCCGCCGACGGTGTCCTCGGCGCCGGCGGCGACCCGGTGATCGACCTCGCCGCCGTCGAGCGCGCCGTCACCGAGGTCGCCGTGCGCTACGACCGCGCGGGCGACCAGCACTACGACGTCATCAGCGCGTTCATCAAGTCCATCCGCGGCTCCGACCCCGACGCCGCCCTGCACTACCTGGCCCGGATGCTCGTCGCGGGGGAGGACGCCCGGTTCATCGCGCGCCGGCTGATGATCCACGCCTCGGAGGACGTCGGGCTGGCCGACCCGACCGCGCTGCCCGCCGCGACCGCGGCCGCCCAGGTCGTGCAGCTCGTCGGGATGCCGGAGGCGCGGATCGCGCTCGCCCAGGTCACGGTGCACCTGGCGACCGCACCCAAGTCGAACGCGGTGATCACCGCGATCGACGCCGCAATGGCCGACGTACGCTCCGGCAGGGTCGGCGGGGTGCCCCCGCACCTGCGCGACGGCCACTACGCCGGCGCGCAGAAGCTCGGCAACGCCGTCGGCTACCGCTACCCGCACGACGACCCCGACGGCGTCCTGCGCCAGCAGTACCCGCCCGACGACGTCGTCGGCGTCGACTACTACGCGCCGTCCGGGCGCGGGCACGAACGCGTCCTCGCCGAGCGCCTGCCCAAGCTGCGCCGCGTCGTACGCGGCACCCGGGACTGAGCCCGCGCGCTCAGCCGGTGGTCAGGGTCAGCCCGAGCGCCCCGGTCGCGGTGCGGATCGGGGTGAAGTAGCTGGTGCAGTTGCCGTCGCCGCCCGCACCGGTGTGCACGCCCTGGGCCTGCCCGGACGAGGTGATGTAGGGGGCGCCGGAGTCGCCCTCCTGCGCGCACGCCGCCACCGAGGTCAGCCCGGACTGGCTCTGGCCCTCGAAGTTCACCGTCATGTCGGTGCGCTGGACCGTGCCGCAGGACCGCCCGCTGGTGGACCCGTACAGGCAGACCGTGGAGCCCACGGGCGCCGGACGGCTCCCGGCCACCCGGATCCCCGACACGGTCGCCGACACGCCGCCCGGCTCGACCGCGATCGCGCCGACGTCCACCCCGCGGCCCGCGGTCTCGACCTCGGAGCCGATCGTCGAGCCGTCGCCGGCGGACCAGGACGACGAGCCCCGGGTGCAGTGCCCGGCGGTGATCAGCCAGTCGCTGCTGCCGTCGGAGGCGGCGAACCCGGCCGTACAGCGGCGGGTCCCGTCGGTGATGGTGTCGCCCCCGCCGACCGCGGCCTGCCGGTGCGCCGGCGCCGCCACCCGCTCCACCCGCACCGCGGACGGGTCGAGACCGCCGGTCAGGCCCGCGGCCAGCGCGTCGGCGCCCGGCCCGTCGACGACGCTCACGACGACCTGCTCGGTGCGGGGGTCGACGCCGTAGGAGTCCAGACCGGCGGGCATCCCCGTCGCGGTGC
>NZ_JAMXSG010000192.1:0-11259 GCF_024124365.1 Pseudonocardia sp. McavD-2-B | reverse complement strand
GCGGTCGCGAGCACGACTGTCGCCGCGGCGCAGCTCGCCGCCCGGTGGGTGGTGATGGGGGCCCAGGCGACGGCCCAGGGCGCCCGTTTCGCCCTGGCGTGGCTCGCAACGGCCGGCCCGATGGCTGCCCGCGCGGTCGCGAGCATGGCTGTCGCCGCGGCTCAGATGGCCGCCCGCTGGGCGATGATGGCCGCCGGCGCGATGGCGCGGGCCGCGATCATGGCTGCGGCCTGGGTGGTCGCGATGGGCCCGGTCGGATGGGTGATCGCCGCGGTAGTCGGCCTGGTCGCCCTGATCATCGCGAATTGGGACACCGTCAAGTCGTGGACCATTTCAGCGTGGAATGCGGTAACGCAATTCATCTCGAATGCGTGGGATTCGATCGTCTCGACGGTCAGTTCTTGGATAGCTCGCGCGGTCGCGTTCGTGGTGAACGGCTGGAATCGCGCAAAGGCGATGACGGTATCCGCGTGGGCGTCCCTCGTGGCGACGATCGCATCGTGGATCGCCCGCGCGATAGCCTGGGTCCAGGGCATCCCGGGGCGGGTGCTCTCCGCGCTCGCGAACCTGGGATCTCTGCTGGTCGGATCGGGTCGGGCGCTCGTCGACGGCTTCCTCAGTGGCATCAAGAATGCGTGGGGCAAGGTTGTCGGATGGGTCAAGGACGGAATCGCGAAGGTGCGTTCTCTGTTCCCCTTCTCGCCGGCGAAGGAAGGCCCGTTCTCGGGTAGCGGCTACGTTACCCACTCCGGTAAGGCGATCGCTAGTGACTTCGCCGAATCGCTGCGCGGCGGTATGCCGAACATCATCGCTTCGGCCCGCGACGTCGTCGATTCTGCTCGGCGCGAGTTCGCTGGCGGAATCGACGTGTCGACGCCGATCGCAGCGGCCCGCCGGCGGGGTCTGCCCGGCGACGCGTGGCTCTCGCAGGCCGGCGACAGCGCGACCCGGCGCTACGTCGAGCAGCGCCGCGACCGAGACCGGTCCGGCGAGCAGCTCGACCCGGCCGCGCTGCTCGACGCCGTGCGCTCCGGCGTGCGGGAGGGCGTCAACGGCGCCCGCCTCAACGTCGACGGCCGCGGGGTCGCCCGCATGGTCAACCGACAGAACAGCGCGGACCGGCGCCTCGGTAGCTCGCGCATCCCGACGACGTCGACCCGGAGGGCGTAGGCGATGGCCTGGCATGACCGGTTCCTGCTCGGCCCTCTCGGCGCGATGCGTGAGCTTCCGAGCCCGCCCGCCGGCGGGGGAGTCGACGTCACCCCGGAGCGTCGGGGCGGGGTGTTCGAGGCGCTCGGCGGGTCGGTCGTCGTCGACGTGTGGAACGTGCTCCGGACATGGGAGTTCGAGTGGCCGGAGCGGTTCCCGGCCGAGGTGGACCGGGTGCTGCGCGCCTGGCACGGCCTCGACCGGCGACCGCGCCGGCTGCTCGACCCCATGCACGGGCCGAACCTGCTGACCCTCGACACCTCGACCGTCGGGGCCGCCTCGCGCACCCTGGCGACGTTCGTGCTCGGCTCGCGACCCGTCGCGTTCCGGCCCGTCGTCGAGCCCGTCGCAGACCTCGACGGCGTCGCGGGTGGGCTGCGTTGGTCGGTCCCGGAGAACGTCGCCGACGCGCTCCGGGCCGACGTCCGCCGGCGCGTGCCAGCCCTCGACCGGCCGGTGACGGTCTCGATGTGGGCGCGCGGCGCCGGAACGGCCCGTGCGCAGGCCGTTCCGTACGGCCCGGACGGTCAGGCCGGCGACCCGCACGTCGGTGCTCAGACGACGCTCACGGGCTCGTGGCAGCGCCTCACGGCGACCGCGCCGGCCGGCTCCGGCGAGTCGGTCGTCCCGGGGCTGCACGTCGACTCCGGCGCACCGCGCAACGTCGACACCGTCGGCTGGCAGGCCGAGCACGGCACCGAGGCGTCCGCCTGGTCGCCCGGCGGAGCGTGCCCGGTCGTCGTGCTCACCGGCACCGACTACGGATATCGCCGGCTCAACCGGCGGGTGTTCACCCTGACTCTGCGAGAGGTGGCCTGATGCAGCGGCCGGACGACGAGCAGCTCGCCGCCCACATCGCCGGCGAGGACGGCGAGCGCCGGCCCGCGATGCGGTTCGAGGTGGACTGGACCGGCACCGGCGACTGGCACGACGTCACGCCGGCGGTCGACAAGCTCGAAGTCGAGCGGTCCCTCACCGGCGACCTGCCGGCCGAGGCCGGCCTCATCGACGGCTTCGCCGCGTCGACGTGCCACGTCACCCTGTCCGGCGGGGTCGAGGTCGGCGGCGAGGTCTGGCCGGTCGTCGAGGCGCTCTCGCCGTTCGTGCCCGGGTCGCTGCGCGACGGTCGGCAGCTCGTCCAGGCCCAGGCTCGCGCGTCGCTCGGCATGGTGCTCGACGACGGCCCGGTCCTGCTCCGGCAGTGGACGGGGCCGCTGCGCGAGCTGGCCGCGAAGACCGGCACCGGTGCCGTCGACGTCGAGGGCGTCGACCCGTCGGACCGGCTCCGCGCGCCGATCACCCTGCCGACCTACGCGGAGTTCATCACTCACGCGCACCGCCGGCCCTGGGCGATCACGGTCAACACGCAGTGGCTCGTGGACCACATCCTGCGGGCGAACGGCATCTACGCGAGCCCGCCGACCCGCGACGACGCGATCATCTCGTGTACCGGGCACGGCGGGGTGGTCGCTGAGCGTGGGTTCAACGGCGCCCCGATCTCGATCAACCTGGGCGCGCCGCCCGGGGCCGGCCTCTGGACCGAGGGGTCGCACCCGTGGGGGATGCTCGGCACCCCGGAGAACGCCAGTGGCGGAACCGTCGGCTACCAGGAGTTCTACGGGATCACCGACGGCTTGAACCCGCCGGTCCGCTTCGAGGCCGGCAATGGGGTCGGGTTCTCGTTCTGGCTTCACCTGTCCGACAGCGACGACTTCGGCGCGGACTTCGAGAACCGGCTCATACAGATTCGGCCGACCTTCGAGAAGGACAACCCGAGCGCCGTGCCGCGCCTGTTCCTCAGCTTCCGCAGCGGCGGAGCGATGTACGCCGGCCTGGTCACCGACGGCAACCCCATCCGGGGAACGTCGCTGTTCTACGCCGGCGAGGACCCGTGGTGTTTCGTCGGAGTCCACTACCGGTGGACGTCGGACACGAACATGCAGATCCGGGTCCGCGTGAACGGGCAGACGACGGACTTCAACGTCGCCGGCACACCGGCGGTCAACCCGCCCGTGAACGCCTTCGAGGGCGGCTACCGGCCGTGCCTACAGCTCAACGCGTACATGACCCGGGCGTGGACCAATCTGCAAGCGTGGGTCGGTTACGACCAGCCGCCGGCGTCGGGTCCCTGGCAGGGCGAGATCCACGAGTCGCAAGCCGATATCGGGCGCGGAAACAACGAGCTGCGCTACCTGCCCGACGTCACGAACGCGGACTCGTGGGAGCTACTGAAAGACGCGGTGACCGCAGAGTTCGGCGTGCACACCTTCGACGAGTTCGGGCGCTACGCGTTCCGGCCGCGGACCGACGTCCGTCCGGAGCGGATCGACGTCGCGTTCCACGTCGACGCGAACCTCGCCGACTTCGGGTACTCGACCTCGACCGACAGTGTGCGCAACATCGTCGGCATCACGACCGGCGCGAAGTACCACGCCGGCGAGTTCCAGACCGTGGTGAAGGCCGACGACGTCGAGCAGTTCATCGTTCCCGGCAACTCGACGAGCGTGTTCGAGCTGCCGTGGCCCTACGGCGCGGCCGGCTACCAGTCCGGGACGCTGCCCTACCACAAGAACAAGGACGAGCCGACTGCCTGGCCGGAGTGGGGTAGCAGCGTCGCGCACGGCTTCACCTACTCGTACGAGACCTCACCGGGCAACGGCCGTTGGTGGAACGGGGACAACGACAGCCGGTCGGTCGTCATCCGCTGGGCCCAGATCGACGCACGCACCGTGCAGATCAGGGTGACCAACGGCGGCAACGGCCGTATCCGGCTCGCGACGCCGGCCGACGCCGACGGATCGGGGGCCGGCGAGCCGGCGTTCCGCATCGGCGGGTGGCCCCTGGTCGACGAGCCCGACCACGTCGAGCAGCTCCGCGCGCCGGACGCCCAGATCGCCGCCCAGCTCGGCGAACGCGTGCTCGACCTGGGTAAGACCGACTGGCGGCAGCACCCGCCGGCGCTGCGCCCGGTCGCCCGTGCGCTGCTCTCGGCCCTGTCCCGCGAGGTCGCCGTCCTCGAAGACCTCGACGTCGTCGGGGACCCGCGCGTGCAGGTCGGCGACGTCGCGTCGGTGACCTTCCGCGACCAGCTCGCACCCATCGTCGGCACGGTCGTCACGACCAAGCCGGCGGCCGACGACGAAGGGATCACCGGCTCCGTGTCTGTTCGCCCGCTACCGGCCCCGACGCTCGCGCCCGACGGCTGGTCGTTCTTCGTCGACATCTCGCACTGGCAAGCCGATATCGACCTCGCGCGGGTCGCCGCGGCCGGCTACGCGGGGTGCATCGCCCGGATCGGCCAGGGCGGCGGCGGGCCGAACGGGGAGCGCGGCGAGCTGATCGACGACTGGTGGTTCCGTCACCGCGACGCGGCCCGCACGCTCTGGCCGGACACGTTCGCGGCGTACTGGTACATGGGCGACGCCGAGGCGCCCGAGGCGCAGGCCGCCCGCGCGGCCGACGCCATCGGCGACCTGTCGATCCCGGTCGCGCTCGACTGGGAGGCCTACGGCGGGGACTGGTCGAACGTGCTCGCGGTCCGCGACGCGTTCGTCGACGCCGGCATGCGCGTGACGATGCTCTACACGTCGCAGAGCCACGCGACCCAGAACGGCGCGAGCGGAATCGACTCGGCCGGATTCAATCTGTGGTCGGCCCGCTACCTCAATAGCAATTTCAGCGGGGCGAGCGACCCGGACGACCCGCGCGCTCAGTTCGCACGGAACCAAGCGCAAGGCACGTTCGGTTACGACCCGTACGCCGGTGGAACCGTGCGAGCGCATCAGTTCACCGACTGCGGACTCGTGTACCCGGGGATGGCGATCGACGTCGACTCGTTCCCGGGCAGTCGGGCCGAGCTGTCGGCGCTGTTCCACGGCGACAACCTGTAGGGACGGAGGGCCGCGGCCCAGTGGACAGCGTGATCTCTGCGCTTGTCGGGGCCGCGCCCCAGCTCGGCGGCGCCGGCGTACTCGTGGTCGTGCTCGGACTTCTGATCCGACGCGAGGCGCAAACAAACGAACGGCATGCGTCCGAATTGACGCGGGTCAGTACCGCTCATCAGGCCGAGCTAAGCGCACTGCGCGCGGAAATTGCCGCGCTCCGGGAACAGGTGAGCGGATTGAACGAGATGCTCGACGCGGAACGGCGCGCCCGCTGGCACGCCGAGGACAGCGCGGCGAAGCACCGCCGGCGCGACGACGGACCGGTCGGAGGCCCGCCGTGGCGTGGCTGACGCGGTCGCGGACCCTGCTGCTCGCGCTCGCCGTCCTGGCCGGCGGGCTCGTCGTCGCCGGCGGGGTCTACACCGCGGCCGGTCGGCAGACGGCCGAGACCCAGGCCGAGGCGTTCGCCGACCCGCTGGCCGCGCTGTGCGTCACCGACCGGGCCGCAGCCTTGCGGGTCGGCACCGACTGCCCGGCCGCCGAGCAGGTCGCCCGCGACGGTGCCCGAGCAGCCGCGGACGACGGCGTCGACGGCACCGACGGAGCGGACGGGGCCGACGGTGCACCCGGCCGCGGAGTGCTGCGGACCGAGATCGCCGGCGACCGCCTGGTCGTGACCTACACCGACGGCGAGGCCGTCGACGTCGGCCGCGTCGTCGGGCCGGCCGGCGAAGACGGGGACCAGGGCGAGGCCGGCGACGACGGCCGAGGCATCGCCGGAACCGAGATCACCGACGGCCGACTCGTCGTGACCTACACCGACGGCAGCACCGCCGATCTCGGCCGGGTGGCCGGCGCGAACGGCCGCGGGGTCGCCGGCGTCGCGGCCCGGGACGGCCGGCTACTCGTCACGTTCACCGACGGCGAGGTCGTCGACGCCGGCCCGCTCCCCGCCGGTCCCCAGGGCCGGCCCGGCACCGACGGCGACGACGGCGCGCCCGGCCCGCTGTGCCCGGCCGGCTTCGAGCCCGCCCGCGGCGCCGTCTCGATCGGCGGCACGACGTACGGCTCCGCGGTCGTGTGCGTCGACCCCGCAACCGCCCAGACGCCCGGCACCGACGAGCCGGGCCCATCACCCGAGCCCGACCCGCCCGACGCGGGAGACGGCAACTCAGCCCCCGGAGAGGACCAACCCGGATGAGCTTCGATCCGCACGACCGCCCCATCTACGAGCAGGTGGCCGGCGAGCTGCTGTTCACCCCCGACGGCGACGCCGTGCCGACCCGCGACGCGGGGGCGGATGACGATCTCGTCGTCTGGACCGACAACGGCGACCAGCCCGGCGACCCGGTCGAGCAGCCCCCACAGGACCCGCGGTGGATTCCGCGCGGGGGTGAGCTCTGATGGCGACCGCCGAGCAGGTTCTCGCCATCGCCCGCGGCGAGATCGGCACCGTGCAGGGGGCCGGCGGGACCAACCCCTACGGCCGCGCCTACGGCGTCGACCGGGTCGCCTGGTGCGCACAGTTCGTGTGGTGGGTGTTCCGGCAGGCCGGCGCCGGCGACCTGATCCACCCGAAGACCGCGTACACCCCGACGTCGGCGCAATGGTTCATCGACCGCGGCGCCTACTCGTCGACCCCGCGCGTCGGCGACTGCGTGTACTTCCAGTGGCCGGGAGGCCCGAACCGCATCTCACACATCGGCCTGGTCGAGGCCGTCGAGCGCGACGCCATCGTGACCGTCGAGGGCAACACCACCCCGCCGGCCGGCACCGGCTCCCAGCGCATGGGCGGCGGTGTCTGGCGTCGCCGGCGCGCCCGCAACTCGACCATCCGCGGCTACGGCCAGCCCGCCTACGCGGCCGTGCCGGCGCCGAACTCACCGATCCCGGAGGACGACATGCCCAGCGCCCGCGAGATCGCCGACGCGATCCTCGACACCCCGATTCCGCGCCTCGGCGAGGCGATCCCGGCCGAGCTGCGCGGCGGCCGTACGTCGCTGCGTAACGAGGTCGCGTGGTTGACCAACGCGATGATCCACGCGCCGTGGTCGGCGGCCGGCGCCGGCGGCCAGGTCGCCCAGCGGATCGAGGCTCTCGCCGCGGCCGGCGCGAGCGCGCCCGATGAGGTGCGGCGCCTGCGCGAGCAGCTCGCCGGCGTCGAGCAGCGGATCGGCGCCGCGCTCGGCGGCCTCGACAGCCGGCCCGTCACCGGTGGCGGGTCGGTCGCCGGCGTCGACGTCCGCGCCGAGCTGCGCGCCGCCCTGGCCGAGCTGGGCCCGATGACCCTGACCCTCACACAGAACGGGAACCGCTAATGAACGAGACCGGCTCGAACTACTTCACGTCCGTCATCCGGACCGTCATTCCGACGGCGTGGGGAACGGCGCTCGCGTGGCTCGTTTCGGTCGGCATTCTCGACCAGGCTGTCGCCGACGGTCCGGGCGAGGCGGTCGGCGGTTTCCTGGTGCCGCTGGCGATCGGTCTCTACTACCTCGCGGCACGGTGGATCGACGCCCAGCCGTGGGCGGCCCCGTGGCTGTCCCGGCTGCTGCTCGGCGCCGCGTCCCAGCCGGCCTACGTGCCGCCGGCGTCGCGCTCGACGCAGCCGCCCATCAGCTCGGCGGAGCCGTTCACCGCGGGCTCGGACCGACCGCGCGAGTGGTGACGGGAATCCACCCCTGACGTCCGGTACGAACACCGGACCGACCGCCGCCGGCGCTCAGCTCGCCCAGCCGCGCCGGCGGCGGTCACCTTCACGAGACGGGCCCCCCGTGGTCGGCTTCGAGCCGGCCGCGGGGGGCCCTTTTCGTCGTGTCCGGGGGCAGGGCAGACCGTAGGGCAGACGGTGCGCGGCAGGGCGATCGCCCTCGCCGGTGCCCTACCGGGGTGCCCTGCCCTGACCAGCAACGATGATCGACAGGGCACCCCGCGAGGTCTCGCCGGCGCGCCTACTCCGGCCCGCTTTCGGGCGTCGCCGTGGGGGTGCCGGCGCTGCCCTGACCGTCGCGCCGGGCGAGCGCCTCGGAGACGTCGTCGAGCCGGACGACGCGCTGCCCGTCGGACTTGCGGACCTCGATGCCGTAGTCGCCGAGGACGTTCGACAGCGTGATCGCCGACCACTCCGCGTAGGCCGCCGGATCGTGCTCCGCGAGCCGGCCGAGGACGACCGTCGTGCGGACCCGGGGCTCGTCGCGCATCGCGTCGCGGACGTCGACGAGCGGGTCGGGCACCGGCTCGTCGTCGAGGTCCGGGGCGACGTCCTCACGGCCCGCGCGCCGGCGCAGCTCGACGGCCCGGTCGAGCACCGCGTACGCCTGGTCGGTATCGACGAAATGCGACCGCACGATGATGAACGCCTGCGAATCGGGAATGTCCTCGACCTCACCAGTCAGGACGATTGTTCCGCGGTCCGCGCCGGCCCGGAGATCCTGCGGTCGAGCCCCTCGGTCGGCCGCATCGGCGAGGACCATCTTCGCGGTCTCGGCGTTCGGCACGTTGAGCGATCCGCGGACATGCGCGCCCTCGCGCACCATCACTGGCAGAGTCCGGTTATCGGGCCGCTGTGTCGCCTGGACAAGGTGAATGTTCACCGCTCGCGCCTGATCGTGCAGACGCTTAGCGGCCCGCCACGCGCGAGCGTCATCCTTCGACCCGCCGATCGGATGCGGTGCCCCGTAGAGAACCTGGCACTCGTCGACGAACAGATAGACCGGGTGGAATCCGGAGCCCTTCCGCCGGCTGATCTCCCGGGTGATCGGGCCGACGATGCCGGCAGCCCGCTTCGCCTCATAGCGGCGCGCCATCTCGACGCACGCCTCTTCGAGCATGACGCACGTCGACTCGGCGTGTTCCTCGGCCTGCCCTTCGATCAGGACCGAGGCGCGCTCGCGGAACATCGTCCAGTCGCCATCGCCTTTCAGGTCGGCGATTTGCAGCTCGACCGAGGGGTCGAGCGCGAGGCCCATCGCGACGAGCCGCACGACGGTTGTCTTTCCCTGTTTCGACGTCGCGCCGATCAACCAGTGTTTCTGTAGGAGACCGACCTCGATCTGTTCGGACCGCATCGTCGCGCCGATCGGCAGCCGGTCGGCGAAGACGTCGAACTCGCCGTCGTCGAGCAGCGGCCACGGCGGCGCCGGCTTGTCGAGGGTGCCCTTGTCGGCGATCCAGCAGTCGAGCACGCGGGCGTCCGCGTCCGGGTGGCGTTGCGGCCACACCTCGTGGCGGTGCCGGTTGAGGTTCGCGGCGAGCAGCTCGACGCGCGGCCGGTCGAGCAGCTCGACCGCGGCGACGCCGATCGGTAGGCGCACCTGGAAGTAGGTCCCGCCGCCCTGCTCTCGCGGGTTCACCAGGAAATCGAGGGACTGCCCGTCTTTCAGTAGAGCCTTGGACAGCGCCGCGATTTTCAGATTTGCCAGCGCGAGCGTGACGCCGTCCGACGTGATGACCGAGTCCGCCTCGGCCTTCTCGTCGGCCGTCATCAACCAATGCGGAGTAGCAGCGACACTCTTGCCCTCGACCCATGCGGCGAACGCGACGGCCGGCACGGAGAGATAGAGAGCGACCGTTCCGAGCCGTTTTATCCACGTCCAGAGGTCGCCGAAGAATCCGCCGACCGCATCCCAGTACGAGAGCCACCCGAAACCGCCCGGGGTGAGCCACGCACCGATCCCGCAGACGAGCAGAATAAATCCGACGAGCAGGAACGCGGCGCCGGCCATGAGCACGATTGAGAGCAACTCGCGCGGCAATGCGAGGATGCGTTTCTGCCGACTGTCCTTCGCCTTGTCGAGCCGGTCGACCCATTCGGCGTACGCCTCGCGGTCGCCGTTCACGCGGGCAAGTCGAATCTGCTCGCGGTACCCGCCGAACGTCGCCGTCATCGCGAGCCGGCGGGCCCAGTTGAAAGCGCCCTGACTGGCCGTGTACCCGGCACGGGCCGTCTGCCGGCTCGCGCGTCCCGCGGCGCGCTTCGCCTTCGCCGCCGGCGACGTCGAGGGCAGGTTCGTCACGACGTGCACGGCCGACCGGCAGCGCCGGCCGACGAGCCCCAGCGCGCCGTGCCGGTGCCCGCGCTCGGCGACCGGGGCGGCCGGCTCGCCGGCGGGCTCCGCGTCGATCACGAACGGCTCGTCGGCGGGGGAGTGGGGGCGTTCCTCCGTGGTGGTCATCGCCGTTTCTTCCCCTTCCGCTTTTTCTTCGTGGCGGGGGTGAGTTTCATCGAATAGGACCCGTCCTTATTGCGGACGATGAATCCGCCGACCATCGTCCGGACCGGTTTCGAGAACGCGGAGACGATCACGACCGCGACGACGATCGAGAGCAGGACGGCGGCCCCGGTGCTCACTGGCCGGCCTCTGCGGTCGAGCGCTGGTCGGGCTGCGGCTCGTCGGCGACGACCGAGACGACCACGGGCCGACCGGCGTTCCGGCGCAACTTCGAGGCCCGGGTCGCGCCGACGCCGTAGCGGCGCACGACCCGGTCGCGGCCGGGCATCTCGCCGAGGCTCTCGGCCCAGGCGCGGAGGTCGGCGACGAGCGCGTCGTCCGGGGCGTCGCTGGTCAGCCGGTGGTCGGGCGTGCGGTCGGGTTGGTCGGGCTCGTCGGTCGAGTCCGGGTCGCCCTGGTCGTCGTCGCGGTCGGGTCGGTCGGGCTCGCGGCTCACGAGCACCGCGAGGTGCACGACCGCGCCGAGTGCGACCGGTGGCACGGCGGAGATCACGACGGCGATCGGCCAGGGCACCGGGCCGTCGTGCTGGGCGACGGCGAACGCGTGGTAGCCGTTGCCGACCACGGTCGCGCCGATCGCCGACCAGGCCGACCAGCGGGCGACCCGAATAGCGTCGTCATTCGCGCGCCGGCGGAGCCACACAATCGACGCGGCGACCGCGAACGCGTCCACAGACAACGGGAACAGATAGGCGAGCCGGAGCGGGAAGCCGAACAGCTCGGCGGTTCCGCGGATACCGGCCAGATACGCGAGGTCGGCCAGCGCCGCGAAGCTCATCACGAACGCGGCGGTACCGATGCCGGCGAGCAGTGAGCCTTTGCCAACCTGATGGACGAGCAGGTCAGCTGGCGTGCGGCGTGGCGTGACCTCGAAAGGGTGAAGCTCCTGGTAGACGGGCGATTGCCTAGATCAATCCGCCTGACCAGGAGCTTCA
>NZ_JAMXSG010000191.1:0-11306 GCF_024124365.1 Pseudonocardia sp. McavD-2-B | reverse complement strand
GCGGCCGGCCGCGGTGCTGCCCCGGTGCCTGGCCGCGACGGCCGGCTGGGTCGCGGTGGCACTGCTGCTCGCGCTGGCCACCGGGGTCGCGTCCTGGCCGCTGCGCGGCGTCGCCCTGCTCGTCCCCTGGGGGCTCGCCGCCGTCGCACTGGTGTTCCCGGCCCGGCGCGGCGTGGGGCCCGGCGGGCTGGTCGCCCTGGCGTTCGCCCCGTTCTGGCTGGTCCACGCGTTCCTGGTCGGCCTGCTCGGCTGGTGAGCCGGATCAGCCCGCCGGAGGGACGTTGACGTTGCGGTGGAAGACGTTGTCCGGGTCGTAGACCGCCTTGACCGCGGCGAGCCGCGCGTAGTTGGGGCCGTAGGTGGCGCGGACCCGACCGGCGTCGTCGCCCATCATCGCGTTGACGTACACGCCGGCGCCGAGCGCGTGCGGGGCCATCGCCGCGGCCAGACCCTGGACCCACTCCCGCTCCGCGGCGAGGCCCTGCGGGTCGGTGGTGAGCCCGACCGCGAACAGCCCGAGCCGCGGGCTGCGGCCGCCGCCGAACGCGGTCGCGTCGTCGTCGACGGCGGAGAAGGCGCCGTCGAGGGTGTACAGGTGCACGACCGACATCGGCGAGACCTTCCGCGCGACGTGCGCGGCGAGGTCCTCGACGGCCGCGTCGGTCAGCGACGGCAGGAAGCAGCCCTTCTCGTAGCAGTGCACGCCCCAGCCGTTGGGCTCGTCGAACATCTGCTGCAGCGCCGTCCAGGGCATCGGGGTGCAGAACTCGAACAGCCGGTCCGGCAGCGTCGCGCGGAGCAGGTCGTGCACCTGCTCCGCGTCCGGGTCCGGGACGGCTCCGGTGGTGCCGACGACCATCACCGCCCATCCGGGACGCAGGCGCACCTCCTCCGGGACGAACGGGGCGGGCGGTGCGTTCACTGCGACGACCTGGAACCCGACCGTCGACGGCAGCCGCCCGATCGCGTCGCGGGCGGCGCGCAGCAGGGCCGGCCCGTCGTCGAGGCCGCAGAAGAACATCCCGACCGACACGAGCGGGCCGACCGGTACCGCCGTGAACTCGAACTCGGTGACGATGCCGCAGTTGCCGCCCCCGCCGCGCAGCGCCCAGAACAGGTCGGGGTGCTCGTCGGCGGCGGCCCGCACGACCCGGCCGTCGGCGAGCACGACCTGCGCCGACACCAGGTGGTCGACGGTCAGCCCGGCCCGCCGGGTCAGCCAGCCCATGCCACCGCCGAGGGTCAGCCCGCCGACACCGGTGTGCCCGATCTCGCCGGCCGGGACCGCGAGCCCGTGCTCCTGGGTGGCGGCGTCCATCCCGCTCAGCAACGCGCCACCGCCCACCCGCACCCGGCGGGCGTCGGGGTCGACGACGACGGCGTCGAGGTCACCCAGGTCGATCACCAGGGCGCCGTCCCCCGCGCTGTGCCCGGCGGAGTTGTGTGCGCCACCGCGGACGGCGACCTCCAGCCCGGACCTCCGGGCATGGTCGAGGGCGGTCACGACGTCCTCCACGTCGGCGCAGCGGACCAGGACGGCAGGTCGCTGGTCGATCGCGGCGTTCCAGACCCGCCGCGCGGCGTCGTAGCCGGGGTCGGCGGGTCCGAGGACGGGGCCCCGCACCCGGGCGCGGAGGAGGGCGACGTGGTCGACGGTGGCGGTCATGGCGGTTCCCCCGGATCTGCGGGTCGATGGACGACGGCGGTCCACCGTGTCCCCCGTCACAGCCGCTGTCACGGTCCCGACCCGGATTTCGTCACGGTTGACGACGGCGGGCCGGACCCGCGCCACGAATGGCGCACGTCGCTGCGGCGCGCAATGATGCCCGTCACGCCACCGAAGGAGGCCCCCGTGGACGGTCACGACCCGCAGGTGCTGATGATGGCCGACGTCGCCGACCGGTGGGTGGTGCGCTGCGACTGCGGGTGCGGGGTCCTCACCGAGTACGCCACCCGGGAGGAGGCCGACGAGGCGGCGGAGCAGGCCCGCGCCGAGGCCGGTCCCCCGGCGGCGAGCGAGGAGGTCGTCGACGACGCCGGGCGGGCCCCCGAACGGATCTGACCGCCGGGGGCACCCGGGTCAGTTCCGGCGCCGCGAGGTGATCACTCCGGTGTCGAACCCGGCCAGGTGCAGTCCACCGGCGAACCGCGCGTGCTCGACCTTGAGGCAGCGGTCCATGACGACGGTCAGGCCCGCGCTCTCGGCGCGGCGGGCCAGGTCCTCGTCGAACAGGCCGAACTGCAGCCAGAACGTCGACGGCGCCGGGTCGAGGGCGAGCACCTCGTCGAGCACCCCGTCGAGGTCCTCGGGGCGGCGGAACACGTCGACCAGGTCCGGCACCACCGGCAGCTCCGCGAGCGAGGGGTACACCGGGCGCCCGAGGATCGTGGTCGCGTTCGGGTTGACGAAGTACACCTCGAACCCGGTCGAGGCCAGCAGGTAGGTGGCGACGAAGTTGCTGGCCCGGGCCGGGTTGGGGCTCGCCCCGACGACGGCGACGGTGCGGGTGTCGCGCAGGATCTGCTGCCGCCGCCACGCGGGCGGGTTCTCCCAGGTCACGCGGTCTCCTTCTGCGAGGCGGTGAGGGCCTGGTCGAGGTCCCAGACGATGTCGTCCGGGTCCTCCAGCCCGACCGAGATCCGGATCATGTCCTCGGGGACCCCGGCGTGCTCCAGCTGCTCGGTGGTCAGCTGCTGGTGGGTGGTGGACCCGGGGTGCAGGACGAGGGTGCGGGCGTCGCCGACGTTGGCGAGGTGGCTGCACAGCTGCACCGACTCGATGAACCGCGCCCCGGCGGCCCGGCCACCGCGCACCCCGAACGCGAACACCGCGCCCGGCCCCGCGGGCAGGTACCGGCGAGCCCGCTCGTGGTGGCGGTGCGACGGCAGCCCGGGGTAGGTCACGTACTCCACCCGCGGGTCGGCCTCGAGCCACTCGGCGACCTTCTGCGCTCCTGCCACGTGGGACTCCATCCGCTGCGGCAGCGTCTCGACGCCCTGCATCAGCAGGAACGCCGAGTGCGCGGACAGCGTGGCACCGACGTCGCGCAGCTGCTCGGCACGCAGCTTGGTGAGGAACCCGAGCTCCTGGAAGTTGCCCCACCAGGTGAGCCCGCCGTAGGACGGGACCGGCTCGGTCATCCCGGGGAAGCGACCGTTGCCCCAGTCGAAGCGGCCGGACTCGATCACGACGCCGCCGAGGGTGGTGCCGTGCCCACCGAGGAACTTCGTCACCGAGTGGATCACGATGTCCGCGCCGTGCTCCAGCGGCCGGCACAGGTACGGCGTCGCCAGCGTCGCGTCGATGATCAGCGGGAGCCCGGCCGCGTGCGCGACCTCGGCGAGCCCGGCGATGTCGGCGACCTCGCCGCCCGGGTTGGACACGACCTCGGCGAAGACGAACTTGGTGTTGTCGCGGATCGCGGCGGCGTAGTCGGCCGGGTCGGTGCCCGGCACGAAGGTCGTGTCGACCCCGAAGCGGCGCAGCGTCACGTCGAGCTGGGTGATGGTGCCGCCGTACAGCCCGGCCGCGGCGACGGCGTGGTCCCCCGCCCCGGCGAGCGCGGCGAAGGTGAGGAACTCGGCGGCCTGCCCGCTGGCCGTGCACACCGCGCCGATGCCCCCGTCGAGGCTGGCCAGGCGTTCCTCCAGCGCCGACACCGTCGGGTTGGCGATCCGGGAGTAGATCAGCCCGTACTTCTGCAGCGCGAACAGCGCCGCGGCGTCGTCGGTGTCGCGGAAGACGTAGCTGGTCGTCTGGTGGATCGGCACCGCCCGGGAACCGGTCGCGGCGTCCGGCACCGTCCCCGCGTGCACGGCCCGGGTGCGGAAGCCCCAGGCCCGGTCCTGCTGATCATCGCGCTCGCTCACACCCCCCATCCTGCCCCGGCTACAGGTGGTTGCGCAGGAAGGCCCGTACCCGCTCCGTCGCGTCCGTCGCCGACGGCTCGTGGTACTCCGCGTGCAGCGGCGTCCGGCGCGCCACCGCGCCCTTCACACCCGGCGTGCGCGTCATGAACGAGTGCCCGGCCTCGGGGTAGACGACGACGTCGTGCGGGATCCCCCGCTCGGTCAGGTCGGCCTCCAGGCGCTGCGGGTAGCCGTCGGCGAACTGCGCGTCCCGGCCGCCGAAGCTGGCGACGACCGGGCAGACCGGTTCCACCTCGACGCCGGCGCGGCCGTAGAACGGCACCGCGACCCGGTACAGACCGCTCTGGGACAGCAGCATCGCGAACCCGCCGCCCATGCAGAACCCCATGACCCCGATCCGGTCGGCGTCGACGGTGGGCTGGTCGGCCAGCCAGCGCCGCGCGGACTCGCAGTCGCCGAGCGCGGCGCCGCGGCCGGTGGCCATCGTCGCCACCGTCGAGGCGATGCACAGCGGCTTCACCCGGCCGCGGGCGAACAGGTCCGGGATCAGCACGGTGTAGCCCTCGCGGGCCAGGTCGCGGGCGACCCGGCGCATCTCCGGGGTCATCCCGAAGATCTCGTAGATCATCACGATCGCCGGGCCCGGGGTGCTGGTCTCGGGGCGGGCCAGGAAGCCGGGCAGCCTGCCGCCGTTGACACTGGGCAGTGAGATCTCGGACTCGACGGTCATGGGCGTGCGTCCCTCCCGACGCGCGGGACCCGGACGAGTCCCTCCTGCATGGTGGTGGCGACCAGGCGGCCGTCGGCGGTGAAGAAGCGGCCGCTCGCGAGACCGCGCCCGCCCGACGCGGCCGGCGAGAAGCACGAGTACAGCAGCCACTCGTCGGCCCGGAACGGCGCGTGGAACCACATCGCGTGGTCCAGGCTCGCCATCTGCAGCCCGGTCCGGGGCACGTCGTGGCGGGCGACGACCGACCCCAACAGGGTCAGGTCGCTGGCGTAGGTGAGCAGGCACACGTGCAGCAGCGGGTCGTCGGGCAGCTCGCCGTCGGCGCGCAGCCACAGCCGCATCGGGTCGTCGGACGGACCGGGGTGGTCCTGCGACCAGGACGGCTCGTCGATCAGCCGGATGTCCAGCGGGCGCGGCAGCCCGGCCATCCAGCCTCCGTCGCCGCGGGCGGCGCGGGTGCCGAGGTCGTCGACGGCATCCGGCGCGGGGACGTCCGAGGGCATCGGCTGGGAGTGCTCCAGGCCGTTCTGCGGCAGCTGGAACGACGCCGACAGCGAGAATATCGGCTCGCCGCGCTGGATGGCGAGCACCCGGCGGGTGGTGAACGACCGGCCGTCGCGGACCCGCTCGGTCTCGTAGACGATCGGGATGCTCGGGTCCCCGGGCCGGATGAAGTAGGCGTGCAGCGAGTGGACGCCCCGGTCGGCCGCCACCGTGCGGCCCGCGGCGACCAGCGCCTGGCCCGCGACCTGCCCGCCGAACACACGGGGCAGCGACACCGGCGGGCTCACCCCGCGGAAGAGGTTGTCCTCCAGCCGCTCCAGGTCCAGCAGTGCGACCAGGTCGTCGAGGACGGCCTGGCCGCGCGGTTCACCGTCGGCTGCGGTCTGCGCGGTTGCGGAATCGGCACTCACGGTCGGTGAGTATGCCCAACCGGCCTCAGGCGTGGTCGTTCTCGCCCAGGCGGTGCACCCGGATCAGGTTGGTCGAACCGACCGTGGAGGGCGGCGACCCGGCGACGACGACCACCAGGTCACCCGGCTTGAACCTGCCGATCGACAGGATCGCGTGGTCGACCTGGCGGATCATCGCGTCGGTCGAGTCGACCTTGTCGACCAGGAACGTCTCGACGCCCCAGGTCATCGCGAGCTGACTGCGCACCGCGGGCTCCGGGGTGAACGCCAGCAGCGGGAGCCGGGTGTGCAGCCGGGCCAGGCGGCGGACCGTGTCACCGGACTGGGAGAACGCGACCAGCGCCCGCGCCGAGAGCCGCTCGCCGATGTCGCGGGCGGCGTAGGACAGCACGCCACGCTTGGTGCGGGGCACGTGGTTGAGCGGCGGCACGTCGGCCGGGCCCGCCTCGACGGCCTCGACGATCTCGGCCATCGTCCGCACGGTCTTGATCGGGTAGCGGCCGACGCTGGTCTCACCGGAGAGCATCACGGCGTCGGTGCCGTCGAGGACGGCGTTCGCCACGTCGGAGGCCTCGGCGCGGGTCGGGCGCGAGCTGGTGATCATCGACTCCAGCATCTGGGTCGCGACGATGACCGGCTTGGCGTTCTCCCGTGCGATCTGCACCGCGCGCTTCTGTACCAGCGGCACGTTCTGCAGCGGCAGCTCCACGCCCAGGTCACCGCGGGCGACCATGATGCCGTCGAAGGCGAGCACGACGGCCTCGAGGTTGTCGACGGCCTCCGGCTTCTCCAGCTTCGCGATCACCGGGACGCGGCCGGCGCCGGTGTTGTCCATGATCTTGTGGACGAGGTCGATGTCCGCGGGGCTCCGCACGAACGACAGCGCGACGACGTCGACCCGCAGCGACATCGCGAACTCCAGGTCCGCGATGTCCTTGTCCGACAGCGCGGGCACCGAGATGTTCATCCCGGGCAGCGACAGGCCCTTGTTGTCCGAGACGGGGCCGCCCTCGGTCACCCGGCAGACCACGTCGTTGCCGTCGACGGCGACGACCCGCAGGCCGACCTTGCCGTCGTCGACGAGCAACCGGTCGTCGACCTGGGCGTCCTGGGCGAGGCCCTTGTAGGTGGTGGAGACCCGGTCGGGGGTGCCGGCCACGTCGTCGACCGTGATCCGCACCTCCTCGCCGGTCGCCCACTCGGTGGGCCCGTCGGTGAAGCGGCCGAGCCGGATCTTCGGGCCCTGCAGGTCGGCGAGGATGCCGACGGCGCGCCCGGTCGAGTCGGCGGCGTCGCGGACCATCTCGTAGACGCGCTTGTGGTCGGCGCGGTCCCCGTGGCTGAAGTTCAGCCGGGCCACGTCCATGCCCGCTTCCACGAGGTCACGGATCCGGTCCGGGGTCGCCGTGGCCGGACCGATGGTGCAGACGATCTTGGTTCGACGTGTCACGGCTATCAGGGTAGCGCTGTCTGGAACGATCAGGACGACGGGAACCCGGCCTGTCGGCGTCCGGTTCGACGGTGTTCATCCCGGCGGTCACCGGTGGAGCAGACTGGGGGCGTGCGTGTCCAGCCGTTCGTCCTGTCGGTCCTGTTGAGCCTGGTGGTCCTGTTCACCCCGGCGTCCGGGGTCCCGACGGCACCCCCGGGCACCGACAAGGTCGTCCACCTGCTGCTGTTCGCGCTGCTGGCGTGGACCGGGCGGGCCGCCGGGATCCGGGTGTGGCAGCTGCTGGGCGGGCTCGTCGTCTACGCCGCGGCGTCGGAGGTCGCGCAGGCGCTGCTGCCGATCGGGCGCAGCGGGGACGTCCTCGACGCGCTCGTCGACGTCGCCGGGGCGGCGCTCGGGGTGGGGCTGGCCGTGCTGGTGGCGCGCCGCCGGCCGGACCGCGAGACGTCGTCGCGGCTCTGAGGCGGACCGGGTCCCACGGCCGTCCGTGGGACCCGGTCGGGTCGGCTCAGCCGGAGGGGCGCTGGGTGGCGTCGGCGAAACGGGCCAGGGTCGCCGCGATCGCCCGGGTGTAGCGGTCGAGCTTCACGGTGTCGACGTTGCCGATCCGGTCGCAGGCCGAGTGGTAGCAGTCGTCGTAGGCCCGGCCCGGTTCACCGCCCCAGAGCTGGGCCTGGGAGCGGGACTTGGTGTCCTCGTCGCCGGTGACCGCGCCCGCGACCGGGATGCCGACCTCGGCGAAGGGGCCGTCGTCGTCGCCGTAGAGGCCGATGGTCTCGGGCTGCGGGGCGCCCGCCGCGACCAGCTCCTCGGCCAGCACCGAGGCGACGACGCCGGAGCCGGACGGGCCCCGCTCCTCGTCGTCCTCGCCGCGGCCGCCCTGCACGAAGTAGCCGCCGTTGGGCGAGCCGAGCATGTCGGCGTTGAGGTAGAGCAGGTGGTGCTCGCGCTCCTCCTCCGACAGGGACCGCACGTAGCCGGTCGAGCCCTGCAGGTCGTCCTCCTCCGAGCCCCAGAACCCGAAGGAGACGGTGGCGCCGACGCCCGGCTGCGGGCCGAGCGCGGTTGCCGCGGCGAGCAGCCCGGCGATGCCGCTGCCGTCGTCGTTGATGCCGGGGCCGGCCTGAACGGAGTCGAGGTGGGCGCCGGCGAGCACGATCCGGGCGGGGTCGCCGCCGCGGGTGCGGGCGACGACGTTGCGCAGCTCGCGGCCGTCCCCGGCGTCGTAGGTGGGGGTGGTGACGTCGAAGCCGGCGTCGCGCAGCACGCCGGCGACGTAGTCGACCGTCGCGTCGTAGCCGGGGGTCCCGGCGGCGCGGTTGCCGCCGTTGTCGTCGGCGATGCGTTCCAGGGCCCGCAGGTGCGGCACCGCGGCCTCGCCGGTCGCGGCGCCTGTGACCTGCTGGGACAGCGCCCCGGCGGGCGGCGGCGCGGCGGCGGGCCCGGCCGCGGTGCACCCGGCGACGACGAACGCCGCCGTCACCAGTGCCAGCAGCCCGTCACGGGTGCGCCGGCCCCGCGTCCGCCCCTGCACTCCCATGCCCACTCCCCTGTGCGTCGACCCGGACCGCGTCGGCCCGTGCGCGGTGTTCGTACCCCGGCCGTCGTCCGGATCACCGCGCAGGTTGTCGACCGTGTCACGGAAACCCGTCGGGCGCCGCCCGGACCGTCGGCGGGTCAGCGGCGCGGGAGCTCGCTGGGCCCGACGTGGTCGTCGAGCCACTCGGTGACCGGGCGGGAGGCCCGCCAGACCGTGCGGACCCGGTCCCGGGCCCGCGGGCCGTGCAGCACGTCGTCCGGCGGCCAGTTCCGCGACACGTAGAGCCCCTTGTGCCGCAGCAGGTCCAGCCGCGGATGGCCGGGGTCGGTGCCGCGCGGGCGGGTCGTGAGCGTCGCGCCGTCGACGGTGAGCCCGGCGGCGCGGGCGGTGTCGAGCCGGGCCCGCAGGTCCTCGCCGCGGCGCTGGTCGTCGACGCTCTCGCGGTAGCGGGTCAGCTGGTCGGGCGCCATGTAGTAGTAGCCGCCCGCGGCGAGCATCCCGTCCGCGGACACCTCGACGTAGAACGGCTCGGCGAAGCCGCCGCAATGGGTCTTGTACGGCGTCTTGTCCGCGGCGAAGCGCACGTCGCGGTAGGGCCGGAACACCTTGCCCGCCCCGAACTCCGGTTCGAGGTCGGCGAGCAGCGCCGTCATCGGGCCGCGGACGTCGCTCTCGTAGACCTCGCGCTGGTCGGTCCAGTACGCCCGGGAGTTGTCGGCGAGCAGGCCGTCGTAGAACTCGACGGCGCCGTCGCCGAAGCCCGCGAACGCGCTCACGCGTCCTCGCGCTCCTGGGGCGTGCCCTGCTCCCCGGGAGCGGTGGTGTCCTCCGGCTCGGGCGCGACGAACTCCTCGCGGCCGCGCCGGGCGAACGCGACGTAGAGCACCGCCCCGACGAACACGACGGCCGAGACGACGACGTTGATCCGGACGTCGCCGAACACGCGGGTCGCCGGATCCGTGCGCATGAGCTCGATGAAGAACCGGCCGAGGGTGTAGCCCGCGACGTAGAGCGCGAACACCTTGCCGTGGCCGAGCCGGAACCGGCGGTCGGCCAGCACGATCAGCGCGGCGACGACGAGGTTCCACAGCAGTTCGTAGAGGAAGGTGGGGTGCACGACCGCGATCGGCGTGGGGTCGAGCGCGACGCCGCCGAGCGGGTCGTCCAGCCCGGTCGCGGGGTCGACCCGGCGGTAGATCTCCAGGCCCCAGGGCAGCGTGGTCGGGCCGCCGTAGAGCTCCTGGTTGAACCAGTTCCCGAGCCGCCCGATCGCCTGGGCGACGATGATGCCGGGCGCGACCGCGTCGGCGAACAGCGGCAGCGGGACGCCGTGGCGGCGGCAGCCGATCCAGGCCCCGACCCCGCCGAGCGCGATGGCGCCCCAGATCCCGAGCCCGCCGTTCCAGATCTCCAGCGCACCCCACGGGTTGCCGCCGGGGCCGAAGTAGGTCCGCCAGTCGGTGGCGACGTGGTAGAGCCGCCCGCCGAGCAGGCCGAACGGCACCGCCCACACCGCGACGTCGAGCACCGTCCCGGCCCGCCCGCCGCGCGCCTGCAGCCGACGCTCGCCCCACCACAGGGCGACCGCGATGCCGGCGATGATGCACAGCGCGTACGCCCGGATCGGGACCGGGCCGAGGTGCCAGACACCGCGGTCCGGGCTGGGGATGGACGTCGGGAGCGCCGCGGCGAGCGTGACGAGCACGGCTCAGCCGCCGTTGCGGCTGCAGGACGGGTGGAACCCGGCCGCGACCAGCCCGCGCACCGCGGCCGACGGGTCACCGCTGGTCACCAGGCCCTCGCCCACCAGCACCGCGTCGGCTCCCCAGCCCGCGTAGGTGAGCAGGTCACCGGGGCCACGGACGCCGGACTCGGCGACCTTGAGCACGTGCGACGGCAGCCCGGGGGCGATCTCACCGAAGACCGACCGGTTCACCTCGAGGGTGTGCAGGTTGCGGGCGTTCACCCCGATCAGGGTGGCGCCGGCCTCCAGGGCGCGGTCGCACTCCTCCTCGGTGTGCACCTCGACCAGCGGGGTCATCCCGAGCGACTCGACGCGGTCGAGCAACGAGGCGAGCACCGGCTGCTCCAGCGCGGCGACGATCAGCAGTACGACGTCCGCGCCGTGCGCACGGGCCTCGTGCACCTGGTACGGCGTGACGACGAAGTCCTTGCGCAGCAGCGGGGTGTCGACCCGGGCGCGGACGGCGTCGAAGTCGGCCAGCGAGCCGCCGAAGCGGCGCTGCTCGGTGAGCACGCTGATCACCCGCGCGCCGTTGGCGGAGTAGGCCTCGGCGAGGTCGGCCGGGTCGGGGATGTCGGCGAGCGACCCCTTCGACGGGCTGGCCCGCTTCACCTCGGCGATGACTCCGACACCCGGCTCGCGCAGGGCCGCCATCGCGTCCCGCGGCGGCGGCGCGGCCGCGGCCCGCCGTTTGATCTCGGCGAGGTCGACGACGCTCTCGCGCTCGGCGAGGTCCTCCCGGACTCCGTCCACGATGGACTCGAGGACGCTGGGTACGCGACCCGGTGTCCCGTTCGGGTGTCCGGCAGTACCGGCAGTGCCCGTAGTGCTCACAGGGCCGACTCCTCCTCCGCTCGCGCGTCGCCCGGACGTCGAGGTCATGCTAGTTCTCCCCCTCACGCGGGCCGACGGTCGGGTCGCCGCCGGCGTCGAGCCGTTCCCAGGCCGCCCGGTCGGGGTCGGCCGGTGTCGTGGCCGCCTGCGTCCCCGGTGCGGCGTACCGGGCGCCGAGCCGCGGCAGCCGCGGCTCGCGGACCACCAGCAGCACCGCCGCGGCG
>NZ_JAMXSG010000190.1:0-11405 GCF_024124365.1 Pseudonocardia sp. McavD-2-B | reverse complement strand
GCGCCGGGACCGGCCCAGGGCGGACCGCCCGGCGCGCCCGGCGGCGGCCACTGGGGCTGCGGGTAGCCGGGCGGCGCCGGGTAGTGCGGCGTGCCCGCGGGTCCGGGGGAACCCGGCCCGCCCTCGGGCTCGCCGGGTGTCCCGGATCCGCTGTCGTCGGGTCGTCCGTTCACCACGGCCCGTCCACTCGGTGGTCGGAGACCTGCGGGGTCAGGACCGCTCGATCTCGATCTTCTCGATGACCACGTCGGTCAGCGGCCGGTCGGCCTGGCCGGTGGTGGTCTGGGCGATGGCGTCCACGACGGCCCGCGACTCGGCGTCGGCGACCTCACCGAAGATGGTGTGGCGCCGGTTCAGGTGCGGGGTGTTGCCCACCGTGATGAAGAACTGCGAGCCGTTGGTGCCCGGCCCGGCGTTGGCCATGGCCAGCAGGTAGGGCTTGTCGAACTTGAGGTCCGGGTGGAACTCGTCGCCGAACTGGTAGCCCGGGCCACCGCGACCGGTACCGGTCGGGTCGCCGCCCTGGATCATGAAGCCGCTGATCACCCGGTGGAAGATCGAACCGTCGTAGAACGGCCCGGAGTCGCCGCCGCTCGCGTTCGGGCCCGTGTAGTCCTTGCTGCCCTCCGCGAGGCCGACGAAGTTCGCGACCGTCTTCGGCGCATGGTCGCCGAACAGCACGACGCGGACGACGCCCTCGGAGGTGTGCAGGACGGCCGTCGTGTTGGCGTTTCCTGGTTCCGTCACGGCTACCATCGTGCCAGTAAGCAGCCGCATCCGTGGGAAGCAGGTCCGGAACATGAGTGCCGAGAGGACGCGGGCCCGTGCCCGCAAGGATGCGGCCGAGGCCGTGCACACCTTCGCCGACGCCGGCCGGATCGCCGGTGGCGCGGTCGCCGACGCCGTGGCGGGAGGGGTCTCGTCCCGCCTGTCCGGCCTGTCCGACGTGGTGTCCGGCTCGGTGCACGACGCCCGCCACGCGCTGGCCGAGGTGGTCGAGCCGACCCCGGCGCGGGTGCGCCGGGCCCCGTGGATCGTGGCCGTTCTGCTGCTGACCGCGGCCGCGGTGTGGGGCTGGGCGACGGTCCTGCAGCGCGAGCGCGAGGTGGACCCGGGGACCCCGGTGCCGACGACCCCGCCGACCGACGACCAGATCCACGGCAAGCCGATCGGCCAGGGCCGGTCGCAGGCGAGCGGTCACTGACCCACGGCCGTCCCGGAGCGGGCGGGTCAGGCCGGGCGCAGGGTCCGCAGGAAGCCGGTCACGGCGGCCTCGTAGCCGTCGGGATCGGCGTTCCAGCTGCCGGTGTGCTCGGTGCCGGAGAACTCCCGGTAGGTGACCGGCCAGCGGTGCCCGGGGGCGGCCGCGGCCAGGTCCCGGCTCAGCGTGACCGGCACGGCGGTGTCGGCGTCGCTGTGCAGGACGAGCGTCGGCGGGCGGACCGCGGGCGGGCGCCGGACCAGATCGAACCGGTCGAGGTCGATCCCGATCCGGCGCGCGGTGAACCGGGCCGCGACCCCGGCGAGGGTCGGCGGGAGACCGCGGTTGCGGGCCTGCCTGCGCAGCGTGCGACGCCAGTCGAGCAGCGGCGCGTCCCAGACCACGGCGTCGACGAGGTCGGCGTGCGGGGACCGGTCGAGGAACGCCCCGCCCACCGCGGCCCCCATCGACCAGCCGACCAGCACCAGCCGGCGCGCGCCGTGGACCAGGGCGTAGGCCGCGGCGGCGTCGATGTCGCGCCACTCGGTGTCGCCGAGGTGCGACCGCCCGTCCGGTGACTCCGGGGCGGTCCCGTCCCCGCGGTAGCTGACGACGAGCTGGGTCAGCCCGGCCGCGTGCAGCGCGGGCAGGATCCGCAGTGCCTCGCGCCGGGTACCGCCTCGGCCGTGCACGCACAGCGCCCAGGTGTCCGGGTCACCGCCGTCCGGGGCGGGGATGCGCCAGGCCGGTGCGAGGCCGAGGTCGGTGGGCACCCGGACGTCGTCGAAGGGCAGACCGCGGGCGGACGGGTCCGGGTCGAACGGGCCGGCGTCGAGCACCGCGGGGCCGGTCGCCGGGACCGGGCCGGCGCGCAGCTCCCGGACGACGGTGCGGCGCCCGCGGTCCAGGACCGGACCGACGACGGCGAGTCCGGCCGGGCCTCGCAGCCCCCAGACACCCGGCTGTGCGGACAGCCGGGTCCGCGCCAGCTCGACGGTGCCGTCCCCGGCGGTGACGACCCGCTCGGGCAGCCCCGGGTGCGGCGACGGGTGCAGCAGGATCGTCGAGTAGTGCCAGCCGATCGCGGCCGCGGCGGCGCCGCCCGCCCCGCCCAGGGCCCCGGCCAGCGCTCCCGCGACGGGCGCCGAACGACGGACGGAGTGGCGGACGGAGGAGCTCGGCGCGCGCACACAATCATCCTGCTCCCCCGCGTACGTGTGCCGCGAGTGGACCACCTGATGCCTGTTGGAGTGACGAGAAGGGGCCGTACGTGCGAGCCCCCTCTCAGGTCGCCACTCGTACGGGTGAAGATCGCCACCGAGTGACTGCGGAACGCAACCGACCGATGGGGATCTCGTTGTCCCCCGGCGAGGGTCGTCCGTCGGCCCTCCGCTCCCCCGCTCCCCCTTTGGAAGGACGTGCGCATGACCCCGCTCGCCCGTACCGCCCTGCGGCTGTCCCTCGCCGGCGCCGGCATCGCCGCGCTCGGCGCCGGTGTCGTCGGCCAGGCCTCGGCCGCCGAACTGCCCGAGGCACCCGATGCCCCGGACACCTCCGCCCTGCCGTCCTACGAGGACGGCACCCTGTCGAACGACGCGAACAGCGTCTCCTTCGGCGAGCTGCAGACCCCACACGGCGAGACCTCCGGTCTGCCGGAGCTGCCGTCGGCCGACGCGCTCCCCGGCCTGCCGAGCACCGACGCGCTCCCCTCGGCGGACTCGCTGCCGGGCGCGGAGGACCTCTCCACCGCCTCGCTGCAGTCCGCGGACGCGCCCGAGGTCCCCTCCGCTCCGGACGCGCCCGAGCTCCCCTCGGCCGACGACGCTCCCGAGCTCCCCTCCGCGGACGACGTCGACCTCCCGTCGGCCGACGACGCCGGCGCGCTGCCCGTGTTCGAGGTCCCGGGCGTGATGTACATCGAGGCTCCGACCGTCTCCTGACGGCGGACCGACGAGCGCCGGACCCCCGACCGGCGCTCGCGACGTCGCCCGTCCGGTGTCCCCACGACCGGGGCACCGGACGGGTGACCGCGAACGGGGTCAGGGCCGGCCGTGCCGCGGACGCGGCGGCGGCGCGGGCACCACCGGCGCGCGGACGAGGAGCTCGTAGCGGTCGAAGGACCCCTCGTCGTCGACGACGTGGCGCAGGAACCGGAACCCGGCCCGTCGCGCGACCCCGACCGATGCGGTGTTCTGCGGGTCGACGTCGATCGAGATCCATCGCACGTCACCCCGTTCGCCCAGGTAGCGGGCGGCGAGCCGGACCGCGCGCGTCGCGAGGCCGCGACGGCGGTACGCCGCGTAGACGCCGTAGGACAGACCGGCCCGGTCCCCCGCGGGATCCAGGTCGACGTCGATCGTCCCGGCGAGGACGGCGCCGCCGTCGACCCGGATGCCGAAGCTCAGCTTCGGCCCGTCGTCGGCCCAGCGTTCGATCGCGCGGCGGACGTGGGCGCGGGCGGTCGCCGGGGTCGCGGGAGCGCCACCGAGCCAGCGGACGATCTCGGCGTCCTCACCCGCGAGGTGGGCCGTCACGTCGTCCCAGCCGAGCGGACTGAGGACGACGACGCCGTCCGCCAGCATGTTCGAGGGACGCGACACGGCACCATCCTGCCCCAGACGTCGCCGTGCGTGATCGGGACCTCCCCCTCCGGGGTTCCCCGTCAGGACGACGGCGCCTCGCGCACCCGGTAGCGCATGAGGAGCGTGTCGTCCCCCGTGACGACGCTGACGAGCTCGAGACGCGTGGGGTCCATGCCCGCGCCGCGGGCGATCCGGCCTGCCTCGCCGGAGACCAGGAACGGCGCGAGGGTCAGTCGCAGCTCGTCGACCAGGCCCGCCTCGGCCAGGCTGCCGAACAGCGCGGGTCCGCCCATGCAGTTGATCCGGCGCAGCCCGCGCTCCCCCAGCGCGGCGACGGCGACGGCGAGGTCGACCGACTCGTCGCCGGTGAGCACGACCTCGGCGCCGGCGTCGGCCCACCGGCCGCGCAGGTCCGCGGGGACCGACTCGCAGGTGAGCACGATCGTGGGGACCACGGTGTCGGTCAGCACCGGCGCCGACGGGTCGAGCGACTTCCCCGACGAGGTGACGACCGCCGTCGACGGCAATTCCGACAGCCCGAAGCGGCGGCGCCGGTCGCCCATCCGGTCGTTGTGCTTGACGCCGGTGAACCCCTCGGCGGCGGCCGTCCCGGCCGCGACGAGCACGACGTCGGCCAGGTCGGTCCCCAGGTCCAGCACCGCGCGGTCGGGCGGGGTGGACAGCCCGGCCGAGCTGCCCGCGACCTCGACGGCGCCGTCGGCGCTGGACACGAAGTTGACCGACAGCCGGAGGCGGTCGTCCGGGTAGGCGTAGAGCCGTTCGAGCTGCTCGGTCGACAGCGGTCCGGCGTCGGCCGCCGGGAAGATCTGGTGGATCATGCTCACGCGAGCAGTCTCACCGCCCGCGACGGGTTCCGCTCGCCGCGGACGGTGGCGACCATCTCGCAGGTCTCGCGGGTGGCCCGGGCCTGGTGGGCGCGCACCATGGCGACGCCGCGGTCCGCGGCCAGCGCCGTCGCGGCGAGGGTGCCGGTCAGCCGCTCCTCCAGCGGCACGGCCAGGGACTCACCGACGACGGTCTTGTTCGACATCGCCAGCAGCACCGGCCAGCCGGTCGCGACCATCTCGTCGATGCCGCGCAGGACCTGGAGGCTGTGCAACGTGTTCTTGGAGAAGTCGATCGCCGGGTCGATGAGGATCCCCTCGGCGGGCACGCCCGCGGCGACGGCCTTCTCGGCGAGCGCGACGGTCTGGTCGATGACGCTGCGGAGCACGTCGGCGTAGCGGGGCCGGTGCGGCTCGGTGCGCGGGGTGACGTGGTCGGTGTGGGCGCTGACGTAGCCGGCGCCGTACCGGGCGGCGACGTCGAGGATCGCCCCGTCGGCGGCGGCCCAGTTGTCGTTGACCAGGTCGGCCCCGGCGGCGCAGACGGCGTCGGCGGGCCCGGCGCGGAAGGTGTCGACCGAGATCGCGACGTCGGGGAACGTGTGGCGCGCCCACTCCACGGTCGGCACGACCCGGTCGATCTCCTCCTGCTCGGTGACCTCGGTGCCCGGACTGGCCGGGACGCCGCCGATGTCGATGACGTCGGCACCCTCCCGGACGACCGCGGTGATCCGGTCCCGGGCGGCCTGCTCGGCGAAGGTGACGCCGTGGTCGTAGAACGAGTCGGGGGTCCGGTTCACGATCGCCATGACCATCGCCCGGTCCCGGTTCCAGGTACGTCCACGGAACGTCACGCTCGGCACGTGGTCTCCTCACAGCACGGTCCGGGCCCGCTGCAGGACCCGGTGGGATCCCCATCCTCCCCGGGCCCCCGCGGGCACGCCCACCGGTCACCCGCGGGCGTAGTCCCGCAGGGGCGGCTCGACGGCCACCCGCGGCTCGGTCGCGATGCTGGTCGCGACCTGCCCCAGCAGCCGCACCTCGTTCGCCGGGAGCTGCGTCCGGTCGACGGCGGGCATGACGTCGGCCAGGCAGACGGCGCGGTCGATCCGGCCCGCGTCGGCGGGGCCGTCGTGGTGCAGCGCGTCGGCGACGACGGCGTACCCGACCGGGTCGGTGCTGCCCATGGTCAGGTGCTCGGCGACGTGCACCGGGCAGAGCGACTGGACGGGGATGTTCGCGATCCGGCCCGCGCCGTCGCGACGCAGCTCCGAGCTCGCCGCGGGCGGCAGGTTCGGGACCACGACCTCGTCGGTCACGGTGTAGACGACGGTGTAGTCGATCCCGGCGAACGTCTCCGGCCCGTCGTTGAGTGCGGCGAGGAGCCGGGAGCCGGTCTGCTGCTGCCAGAACGCGGGGACACAGCCGGGTCCGCAGACCGGGTAGGCGTCGAGCGTGCCGTGGTTCGACGGGTCGATCCCGATCATGTCGGTGACCATGCCGCGGGTGTCCGGCCAGTACTTCAGCGCCCAGCGCGGGACCATGCCGCCCTGGCTGAACCCGACGACGGAGATCGGGCCGCCGGCCTCGTCGTGCATGGTGCGGATCGCGTGGACGACGTGCTCGGCCGCGACCTGGATGTCCCCGGTCGCGTGCGCGGGCAGCTGCACGAGGCAGTGGGCCCGGCCCTCCTGCGCGAAGGCGCGCGCGTAGTTCCAGTCGAAGTTGACGTCGGGGTCCAGCGTCGTCCCCGGCACCAGCAGGACCGGGGCGCCCGCGGAACGGGCGAGGTCGCCGTGGCAGGTGAGGCTCTCGTCCAGGCCGGGCGCGGTGAGCGCGGGCCCGGGGTCGGCGGCGCGCTCCGGGGAGGCCGCCGCCACCCCCGCGACGCCGGTCAGGCAGGCCGCGGTGACGGCCAGCGCGAGCAGGGTGGACCTCGTCGTCCGTGCCATGTCTTCCCCCGTTGTCGATCTTCCTGATCAGTGAACGAGGGCGGCGGCCTGCGGTGACGCGTTCTCGTCGGTTCGACGACGACCGGGTGCGCCTCGGACGGACGGAACGCGGTGCCGGTGGTCACCGGATCCCGCACCAGGTCGGTGTCGTCGGCACGACCGGAACCTGAGAACCAGGTCTCGCCCCGGCGCGGAACCCGGACGGGTGACAGCACTGCCGGGCGGCCGGCCGTCCCGCTGTGGGCGGTCGGGCCTCCGGCCGCGGTACGACCCGCCGGGCGGGACCGGTCCGCCGACCGTCGCAGCCGACCGGCCGCCGGGGTCACGCCAGGTGCTTCCCGGAGATCGCGCGGGCGATGACGAGCTGCTGGATCTGCTCGGTGCCCTCGAAGATGTCGTAGATCTTCGAGTCGCGGTGCATCCGCTCCACCGGGTGCTCGCGCGAGTAGCCCGCACCGCCGAGGATCTGGATGGCGCGCTCGGTGGCCCACACGGCGACCCGGCCGGCCTTGAGCTTGGACATCGACCCCTCGCCCGCGGTGAACGGGACGTTGTTGCGGCCCATCCACGCGGCCCGGTGCACGAGCAGCCGGGCGGCGTCGATCTCGGTCTTCATGTCCGCGAGCATGAACGAGATCGACTGGTTCTCGATGATCGGACGGCCGAAGGCGACGCGGTCCTTGGCGTACTCCAGCGCGTACTCGTAGGCGGCGCGGGCGATGCCGATCGCCTGCGAGCCGACCGTCGGGCGGGACAGCTCGAAGGTCTGCATCGCGGCCGAGCCCTTCGACTTCTCCCCCGACCGGGCGCGGGCGAGCCGCTCGTCGAGCTTCTCCTTGCCGCCGAGCAGGCAGGAGCCGGGGAGCTTCACGTCGTCGAGGAACACGTCCGCGGTGTGCGACGCGCGCAGACCCATCTTCTTGATCTTGCGGGTGGACTCCAGGCCGGGGGTGTTCGGCGGGACGACGAACGCGGCCTGCCCCTTGCTCCCCAGGCCCGAGTCGACGACGGCCTGCACCACGTGGATGTTCGCGATGCCGCCGTTGGTGGCCCAGGCCTTCTGACCGGTCAGGGTCCACTCGTCCTTCGCCTCGTCGTAGACGGCGCGGGTGCGCATCGCCGAGACGTCGGAGCCGGCCTCGGGCTCGGACGAGCAGAACGCGCCGACCTGCGGCTCGGAGGCATCGCCGTAGCACTGGGGGATGAACTCGACCATCTGCTCGGGCGTGCCGGAGGCGAAGATGCCGGCCACCGCGAGGGTGGTGCCGAAGATCGCCATGCCGATGCCGCCGTCGCCCCAGAAGAGCTCCTCGTTGACCAGCGGCATGGAGAGCCCGGTCTCGTCACCCCAGAAGGAGGCGAGGGTCTCGAAGTTGTAGAGCTCGATCTTCGCGGCCTCCTGCAGGATCGGCCACGGGGTCTCCTCGCGCTCGTCCCACTCGGCGGCGGCCGGACGTACGACGTCGGCGGCGAAGCCGTGCACCCACTCCTGCAGCTCGCGGTGTTCCTCGGACAGTTCGAAGGAAGTCATCTCAACTCTCCGCTGTTCGGTCGCGGTTCTCGTCAGGCGGACGGGATCTGGAACATCTTCTGCAGGGCGGTCGCGAAGCCGACGTCGCCGGAGACCTTGAGCTTGCGCGTCATGAACAGGGTCACCGGGTTGGCGTTGTTCGTGGCGACCTTCAGGAACTCGGTACCCGGCATGGTCAGCGCGGTCCGGGCGTCCTCGTCGGTGCCCTCGGTGACGGTGCAGGTCCCGTTCTGCAGCACGGTCTGGAAGCTGTCGGTCGTCGAGCCGTCCTTGATGTGCCAGTGCACGACCTGCCGGTTCCCGGAGGCACCCTTCGACGAGTAGAACTCGCTCATCCGGCCGAAGATCGCCTCCAGCACCGGCCGGCGGACCTCGGACGACATCACGGTCGCCAGCTGCTGTTTCGACGCGGTCTTGACCAGGCGGGCGAACAGCGACGGGTCGACGTCCTTCGCGTTCCCGTCACGCAGGGCCGTGCCGAGGGTGGAGATCAGCTGCTCGTCGGACAGGGACTTGGGGTCGACGCTGCGACCCAGCTCGTTGATGTCGACCGTGTCGGCCATCGCTCGCTCCACCTCGCCGTGGTTCACACAAGTGTCCGGTACTCGCCGTACCGGCTCGGACGGGGCGTACTTTACGCAGCAGTAGCTAAGCTGTCGAGATGGCACCCCCACCCCGCCGCAGGCTCCCGCCCGCACAGCGCGAGAAGCAGGTCCTCGACGCGGCGGTGCGCGTGTTCTCCCGGGACGGGTTCCACGACGCGTCGATGGACGCCGTCGCCGACGAGGCGGGGCTGTCGAAGCCGATGGTCTACACGCACGGCGGGGGCTCGAAGGAGGAACTGCTGCGGCGGTGCATCCGCCGCGAGTCCGACCGGCTGCTGGAGTCGGTCTCCGGCGCCGCAGCCGGGGCACCGGCCGACGCCGAGGTGCGCCTGCACCGCGGCCTCCGGGCGTTCTTCGCCAGCGTGACCATCCACCGCGACGGCTGGTCGGTGCTCTACCGCCAGGCCCGCACCGGGGCACTCGCGGACGAGGTGCACGCGGCGCGCACCCGCATCGTCGACCGGGTGGCACAGCTGCTGGCCGCCGAGCTGGTCGCCCCCGAGGGGATCGACCCGGCGACGGTCACCACCCCGATCGCGGCGGCGCTGGCGGGTGCGGCCGAGGGTCTGGCCGACTGGGCCGGCGACGGTGGGGACCCCGACGACCTCGCCTCGACGCTGATGGCGCTGGTGTGGCCGGGGCTGGCCCTGCTGCGCTCCTAGTCCCCTCCGCCGGGAAATCGATCACCGTGCAATCGATCACCGGGTCGCGATTGTCACCATAATAGAGGGAAATCGATCCGTAACCCCGCCGTGTCCACGTGCAACGGCATACGCGCGCGTTGTTCGGAGTGCGCGTACAGGCCGGATGTCACTCGAATGAGTGATGTCGCCGATTCACCGTTCCGGCAGCTCAGAGCCAAGCCCACCTATTGTCCGAGGGTGTCGGGATCGCTACGTGCAACACATCATCAGCGGTTCACCGAGACGGGTGTCGATGACGTCACCCGGTGTCGGCGCGCATTCCGGGAGAACGCCGGTTACCTTTCTCCGCAGTACGTCCCCGAATTCCGGGGCGTGCAGTCGACAGCAGTGAACATGAAGGGAACGCATTCCATGCGTCAGTCCGTGCGTACTCTGGCCGCCACCGCCATCGCCGTCCCGATGACCCTCGGTGCGGCCGGGATGGCCTTCGCCGACGACACCGTCGATCAGGGCCAGGCTTCCGAGGCCACCGCATCGTCCGAGCAGGGTGCCGCCACCGAGCAGGGCAACAGCTCGTTCGCCCCGGTCACCCAGGCGAACCCGGCGCTGAACGTGAGCGACGTCCTCGGCCTGAGCGACTTCGCCAACGAGGACTACGACGGCGGTGAGGGGTCCGGACAGCAGATCGTCCAGGACAACTCGATCGACTCCTCGAACGAGCAGGGCAACAAGGCCTCCACCGAGCAGGCCCAGAAGACCGTCGTCGAGCAGATCGCCGGCCTCGCGGGCTGATCCGCCGCCGTCCCCGGCCGCCGGGCACAACCCACCGCTCCGGCGCCGACCGCCCGTGCCGGCCCCTACGACCGGGTCGGCCGAGCTCCTTCCCCGAGAGGATCGTCCCCCATGCGCAAGTCCTTCCGCATCGCCACCGCCGCGGCGCTCGCCGTCCCCATGACCATCGGTGCAGCCGGCATGGCCTTCGCCGACCACGAGCGCGGCGACCGCAGCGAGACCAGCACCCAGGAGACCGCGGGTTCGGCCACCGGCACCCAGTCGTCGGAGAGCACCCAGGGCAACGCCAACGGCGCCCCGGTGACCCAGGCGAACCCGGCGGCGAACGTCGACGGCATCGCCTCGCTGAGCGACTTCGCGAACGAGGACGTCCGCGGCGGCTCCGGCCAGGAGATCGTGCAGGACAACTCGATCGACTCGTCGAACGAGCAGGGCAACAAGGCCTCCTCCGAGCAGGCCCAGAAGACCGTCCTGGACCAGGTCGCCGACCAGTCCTGAGACACCCGAGGTCCGGGGGCACAGCCCGGCTTCTCCGGCGAACGGCCGGTCCGCAGACGGCGGGCCGGCTCGTTCGTGTGTCCGGGCCGCGGCTGCCGGCCGAGTGGTGGCGCTCAGCCCTCCGTCGCCGGACGGGTGACCAGGCGCCGGGTGCGGTCCGGCAGCCGGTCGACGATGCGGCCGATCCGCTCGGTGGTGCCCTGCAGCGGTGCGAGCGCGTCGGCCAGCACCCCGATCTGCCGGTCGAGCGCGTCGATCCGAGCCGCGACCGACCGCAGGTCCGGGGCGACGGCGGTCAGCTGGCTCGCGGCCTGCGCGAGGTTGACGTCCAGCGCGGCCAGCCGCGGGGTGCCGTCCGCGTCGGCGTCCGCGACGGCCGCGGCGATCCGCCGGACGGCGCCCTGGTCGCCGGTGGCGGAGGCCAGCGTCGCAAGGTCCTCCCGCACGGTGGCGAGCACCCGCAGCGGCTCCACCGCGCCCGCGAGGGCGGCGAGGTCGCCGGGGGTGCGGGCCAGCTCCTGCAGCGGTCCGACCGCCTCGGCGAGCCGCGCGAGGTCGGCCCGGGTCGCGGCCAGCTCGTGCACCGCGGGTACGGCGCCGGTCAGGCTCTCCAGGTGCTCGCGGGCCGAGGCCAGCTCCCGCAGCGGCTCGACGGCGCCGGCGAGCTGCGCCAGGTCGGCGCGGGTGGCGGCGAGCTCCTGGAGCGGGGCGACGGCGTCGGCGAGGCGCTGCAGCGAGGTGACCGCCCCGGCCAG
>NZ_JAMXSG010000018.1:0-39542 GCF_024124365.1 Pseudonocardia sp. McavD-2-B | reverse complement strand
CGTGGGCGCCGGGCCCGCTCCGTCCGGGGGCCCGCCCGGAGCGGGCCCGTCGCCGGGCGGAGGCGGGATCCCGTCGGCCCCGGGAGGTGGCTCCGTGGTCGGGACGACGGTCTCCGACGCCGCGACCGCCGGCGCCGTGACCGCCGGCGCCGTGACCACCGCTGAAGGGACCACCGGTGCGGCGACCGCCGCCCCCGGCGGCACGAGCGCCACTCCGGTCACCACCACGGCGAGCAGCACCGCCCCCGCCCGTAGCCCGGTCCGCCATCCCGGCAGGGACGCGTGACACGGGCCCCGGGACGGGGGAGCGGACGGCGAGGGGAGAGGCACCCGTCCAGCCTGCGGCGACGACCGCTCGTCGCCGGGGTGGACCGTCGTCCTGTGGACGTACCGGCCGGTTGTGGACAACCGCCGCCGGAACCGGGCTCCGCCGCGATCGGCCCGAAGGCCCCGGCGTACACTGGAGGCCGCACCACGTCCGTCGTGGTGACTTCGCGCGCCCGCTCGCCCGTCGCGCCGTTCCCCCAGGGTACGGCGTCGGGAGCGGAGGCCGGGCGGTCCTGCCATCTGACGTCGCACGCACGTGCGACCCGGGGGGCGGGTCCGGCTCCGCCGCGGGCGCCAGGGTGGTCCGCCGACCGGTGGGCCCACGAACCGCCTGCGCGGCATCCGCCGCGCCCGACCGAGAGGTGAACGCAGGCCATGGCCGTCGTCACCATGAAGCAGCTGCTCGACAGCGGCGTGCACTTCGGGCACCAGACCCGTCGCTGGAACCCGAAGATGAAGCGCTACATCCTCACCGAGCGCAACGGCATCTACATCATCGACCTCCAGCAGACGCTGTCGTACATCGACCGCGCCTACGAGTTCGTGCGCGAGACCGTCGCGCACGGTGGGACGATCATGTTCGTCGGCACCAAGAAGCAGGCCCAGGAGGCCATCGCCGAAGAGGCGGGCCGGGTCAACATGCCGTACGTGAACCAGCGTTGGCTGGGTGGCATGCTCACCAACTTCCAGACCGTCCACCGTCGCCTGCAGCGCCTCAAGGAGCTCGAGGCGATGGAGCAGAACGGTGGCTTCGAGGGCCGCTCCAAGCGCGAGATCCTCACGCTGACCCGTGAGAAGGACAAGCTCGAGAAGACCCTCGGCGGTATTCGCGACATGTCCAAGGTCCCGTCCGCCGTCTGGATCGTGGACACCAAGAAGGAGCACATCGCCGTCGGCGAGGCCCGGAAGCTCAAGATCCCGGTCGTCTCCATCCTGGACACCAACTGCGACCCGGACGAGGTCGACTTCCCGATCCCGGGCAACGACGACGCGATCCGCTCGGCCGCGCTGCTGACCAAGGTCATCGCCAAGGCCGCCGCCGACGGACTGGTCTCCCGTGGCCAGCGCCGGGGCGAGGGCGGCGAGGCCGCCACGGAGCAGCCGCTCCCGGAGTGGGAGCAGGACGTCCTGGCGGGCAACGAGGTCGGCTCCGACGGTGCCAGCCTCTCCGCCGCCGGTGGCGACGGTGCGGCGGCCGCGACCGCCCCCGCGTCCACCAGCAACGGCACCCAGAACTGAGTGCGCGCACCCGGCGGGCCCGGACACCGCGGGCCCGCCGGGTGCGACCCGGTGACCCCCTTCCCGTCACGACCCAGAGGACGAGAGACACCCGATGGCGAACTACACCGCCGCCGACGTCAAGCGGCTCCGTGAGCTCACCGGCTCCGGGATGATGGACTGCAAGAAGGCGCTCGAGGAGTCCGACGGCGACTTCGACAAGGCCGTCGAGCTGCTCCGCATCAAGGGCGCGAAGGACGTCGGCAAGCGCGCCGAGCGCGCCACCGCCAACGGCCTGGTCGTCGCCGACGGCGGCACCCTGGTCGAGCTGGACTGCGAGACCGACTTCGTCGCCAAGTCCGACGACTTCATCGCGCTGGCCGAGAAGATCCTGGCCGCCGCGGTCGCCGAGAAGCCGGCCGACCTCGACGCGCTGCGCGAGACCAAGCTCGAGGACGGCACCGTGGGCGAGGCCGTGCAGGCCCTGTCCGCCCGCATCGGCGAGAAGTTCGAGCTGAAGCGCTACGCCCGGGTCGACGGCCAGGCGGCCGTCTACCTGCACAAGCGCGCCACCGACCTGCCCCCGCAGATCGGCGTCCTGCTCGCCTACGAGGGCGGCGACGCCGAGGCCGCCCGCGGTCTCGCGATGCAGGTCGCGGCGGCCCGGCCGGAGTACCTGACCCGCGAGCAGGTCCCCGCCGAGATCGTCGAGAACGAGAAGAAGATCGCGGAGGCGACCGCCCGCGAGGAGGGTAAGCCCGAGCAGGTCCTGCCCCGCATCGTCGAGGGCCGGGTCAACGGCTACTACAAGGACGTCGTGCTCCTGGAGCAGGCCTCCGTCGTCGACCCGAAGAAGTCGGTCAAGGCCGTCGCCGACGAGGCGGGTCTGACCATCAACGACTTCGTGCGCTTCGAGGTCGGCCAGAACTGATCCTTCTCGCCCCCGCCCGGGTGGTGCTCCGCGCACCGCCCGGGCGGAGGGTGAGAGGATCGTGACCGCCAGCGAGTACGACCAGGCCGGGGGATGCAACCGTGATCGAGGAAACCCTCTTCGACGTCGAGGAGAAGATGGAGAAGGCCGTCACGGTCGCCCGTGACGATCTGGCGTCGGTGCGAACCGGCCGGGCCACTCCGAACATGTTCTCCCGGATCGTCGTGGACTACTACGGCGCGTGGACCCCGCTGAACCAGCTCGCCTCGGTGTCGATCCCCGAGGCGCGGATGGCGGTCATCAAGCCCTACGACGCCAGCCAGCTCAAGCAGCTCGAGAAGGCGATCGCCGACTCGGACCTCGGGGTCAACCCGTCCAACGACGGTCAGATCATCCGCGTGATCATCCCGCAGCTCTCCGAGGAGCGGCGCCGGGACATGGTCAAGGTCGCCCGCGGCAAGGGCGAGGACGCGCGCGTCGTGCTCCGCGGCCTGCGCCGCAAGGCGATGGACGAGCTGCACCGCATCCAGCGTGACGGTGAGGCCGGCGAGGACGAGGTCGCCCGCGCCGAGAAGGAGCTGCAGGGCGTCACGGACCGCTACGTCGCGCAGATCGACGAGCTGGTCAAGAACAAGGAATCCGAGCTCCTCGAGGTCTGAGCCCGGTGCCCTCCTCCTCCGACGCCGCCGTCCCCGTGACCTCCGACCTCCCCGGTGACGGTCCGGCCGGCGTGCCGGTCGAGCCGAAGCCGGTCCGTGGGCAGAGGGGCTACAAGCGCTCCCGGATCGGGCGCAACCTGGTGGCCGCGATCGCCGTCGGCGTCGGGCTCGGCGTCGTCATTCTGGTGAGCCTGCTGATCGAGCGGCAGGGCTTCGTGCTGGTCCTGGCCGGCGTCACCGCGGTCGGCACCTGGGAACTCGCGGGTGCGCTGCGTCGCGGCGCCGACATCCGGGTGTCGCTGCCCGTCCTGCTGGTCGGCGGCCAGGCCGTCGTCTGGCTGTCCTGGCCGTTCGGCCTGCGGGGCGCCGCGATCGCCCTCGCCGCGACCGTGCTGGGCTGCCTGCTGTGGCGGATGCGCAGCGGCGCCGCCCACTTCGTGCGCGACATCAGCGCGTCGCTGTTCGTGGCCGTCTACGTCCCGCTGCTCGTGGCCTTCGCCGTGCAGTTGACCGTCGCCCCGGACGGCGTGGGCCGGGTCCTCACATTCCTGCTCTGCGTGGTCGCCTCCGACGTCGGCGGGTACGCGGCGGGCGTCGTCGCGGGCCGGCACCCGATGGCCCCCACGATCAGCCCGAAGAAGTCCTGGGAGGGCTTCGCGGGCTCGATGGTCGCCGGCATGCTCGTCGGCTCGCTCTGCGCCGCGCTGCTGCTCGGCACGGCCTGGTACTGGGGCTCGCTCGTCGGGGCGCTGCTGGTCGCCACCGCGACGCTGGGCGACCTCGTCGAGTCGCTGGTGAAGCGCGACATCGGCGTCAAGGACATGGGACACCTGCTGCCCGGGCACGGCGGTCTGATGGACCGCCTGGACTCGCTGCTGCCGACCGCGTTCGTCGCCTGGGCGATCCTCGGGATCGTCGTCCCGATCGCGTGAAGCGCACCTACCAGGGGTTCGGCGGCCGGCCGAAGCCCGGCCCGGCCATCCCCAGTCCGAACATCTGGAACTGGCCCGAGGTCTACGAGACCGAGAACCGCGCCCAGGACGCCGACGGCGAGCTCTGGGCCGCGCTGTGGGCCGAGACCGGCGGCTGGGCGGGGGCCGACGTCGTCGACGTCGGCTGCGGGGACGGCTTCCACCTGCCGCGTTTCGCCGAGCAGGCCGCCACCGTCACCGGTGTCGAGCCGCACCCGCCTCTGGTCGAACGGGCACGACGGCGGGTCGCCGGAGACGACCGCATCACCCTGCACACCGCGGGCGCCGAGCGGCTCCCGCTGCCCGACGCCTGCGCGGACCTGGTCCATGCCCGCACCGCGTACTTCTTCGGGCCGGGCTGTGAACCGGGGCTCGCCGAGGCCGAGCGGGTACTGCGCCCGGGCGGGGTGCTCGCCGTCGTCGACCTGGATTTCACGGTGCGGCCGTACGGGACGTGGCTGCGTGCCGACCTGCCCCGCTACGACCCGCCCGCGGTCGACCGGTTCTTCGCCGCCCACGGCTTCGCGCTGCGCCGGGTCGTCTCGACCTGGCGGTTCGACACCCGCGCGGACCTGGAGGAGGTTCTGCGCATCGAGTTCTCCGCCCGCACCGCGCGCCGGGCGATCGACGACGTCGCCGACCGCACCGTGCGCGTGGGCTACCGGCTCCACACCCGGCGCCGCGCCGACGGCCTCGTCCTGCCGCCCTGAGCCCGCGGCGCCGGGAGCGGCCTCAGGCCAGGGTGATCGACCCGTCCGCGACGGTGACCTGCCGCGGGTCGAGCGGCCGCTGGGCAGGCCCGTCGACGACGGCGCCGTCGAGGGAGAAGCGGCTGTTGTGGCACGGGCAGACGATCTGGCCGTCGGTGACCTGGCTGACGGTGCAGCCCTGGTGCGGGCAGATCGCGGACAGCCCGGTGAACGTCCCCTGCTGCGGCTGGGTGACGACGACCTGCGCGTCGGCGTAGATCGCGCCGCCGCCGACCGGCACCGCGGACGCCGGGCCGAGGACGGTGCCGGGGGAGCCCTGCGGGGCGTCCCCGGTCTGGGCCTGCCCGCCGTTGGCGGTGGTGGTGGAACCGCCGCCACCGCAGGCGGCGACCGCGCCGATCGCGGCCGCGCCGGCACCGGCGATCATCGCGCGGCGGCCGACGGCGGGCCCTCCGGCGCGCGGGGCGGGGTCGGGCTCGGTGGAGGACGTCGTGGGGAGGGTCATGGCTCTCCTGGGGGAGGCCGGGCGGGGCCCGGCGGTGTGGTGGTGGCGGCCCGGGGCTCGGGGACCCGGGCACGTGACGAGCCTCCCATGATGTCCGGTTCGAGGGAGGACGGGTGTGTCGTTCCGCCACACCCGCGCCGTGTCCCGGGCCGCTCTCGCTACCGTGGATGCATGCCGTACACGATGCGCCAGCCGTCGCTGGGCGTTCCCGTGCCGAGCCTGGAGATCGTCCTGGGCCTGCTGGCCTGGGTGGTCGGTGCGAGTGGTCTCGGGAACGGGTTCGCCACCGTCCTCGTCGCGCTCGGGATCTTCCTGACCGCGTACCTGTGGATCGTGCGCCGGCGCAACGCGGCGATGGCGGTGACCCTGCACCCCGAGCGGAAGCGGCGGATGCAGCGGCTGATCGTGATCGGCGTGGCCGGGGTCGTGCTGCTGCCGTCGCTGTTGTCCCTGGTCGACTACGGCGAGCTGGCCACCGCCCTGTCCGCCGCCCTCGTCGGGGTACTGCTGATCCAGGCGTCCACCGTGCTGGAGGAGCGCAGCCTCGTCGCGACCGGCGGCCTGGTGCTGCTCGTCGCCGCGTTCGGCGCCTTCCTGGCCCTGACCTACCAGGGGCAGGGGACCGGGTCCGCCGTGCCGGTGACCGGGCTCTGCGCCGGGATCGTGCTGTGGGTCGCGGCCGCGCGCAGGCTCGGGATCCTGGAGGACCTCTCCCGGCGCTACAACGTGCGCATCCCCGGGATCCGCTGACCCGCGGCCGGGCTGGCACACTGGAGGTGCCATGTCCAGCCTCCCGCTCGTCTTCGACGCACCCCGCCGCGGTACTCCGCCCCGCCACCTCGCCGACGTCGACCCGGCCGACCGTGCCGCCGTCGCCCAGGAGCTCGGCGTACCGCGGTTCCGCCTCGACCAGTTGGCCCGCCACTGGTTCGGTCGTCTCACCGACGACCTCGACACCATGAGCGACCTCGGCGGTGACGTCCGGGAGAAGCTGCGCCCGCTGCTCCCGCCGCTGGTCACGCCGCTGACCGAGAAGGCCTGCGACGGCGGCGCCACCCGCAAGACGCTGTGGCGCGGCCACGACGGCGTGCTCGCCGAGAGCGTGCTGATGCGCTACCCGGACCGGGCGACGGTCTGCATCTCCAGCCAGGCCGGCTGCGGGATGGCCTGCCCGTTCTGCGCCACCGGCCAGGGCGGCCTGCAGCGCAACCTGTCGACCGCCGAGATCGTCGACCAGGTCCGCCGTGCCGCCGCCCAGGCCCGCGACGGCGTGCTGGACGAGCCGACCCGGCTGTCGAACGTCGTGTTCATGGGGATGGGCGAGCCGCTCGCCAACTACAAGCGGGTCGTCGCCGCCGTCCGCCGGATCACCGAGCCGGCCCCGGACGGGCTGGGCATCTCCGCGCGCGGGGTCACCGTGTCCACCGTCGGGCTCGTCCCGGCGATCGACCGGCTCCGCGAGGAGGGGATCCCGGTCACCCTGGCCATCTCGCTGCACTGCCCGGACGACGAGCTGCGCGACACCCTCGTACCGGTCAACAACCGGTGGAAGGTGGCCGAGGTCCTCGATGCGGGCCGCCGCTATGCGACCACGACCGGCCGCCGCGTCTCCATCGAGTACGCGCTGATCCGCGACGTGAACGATCAGCCGTGGCGCGCCGACATGCTGGCGAAGGTCCTGCGGCAGCACATCGGCACGTCCCGGGTGCACGTCAACCTCATCCCGCTGAACCCGACGCCGGGCAGCGAGTGGGACGCCTCGCCGAAACCCGTCGAGGAGGAGTTCGTGCGCCGGGTGCGCGCGGCCGGCGTCGCCTGCACCGTCCGCGACACCCGCGGCCAGGAGATCGACGCGGCCTGCGGACAGCTCGCCGCGTCGCATCCGGGCTGACCCGCCCGGCGACCCCCTCGGCAGCTCGCCGCGTCGCGTCCGGGCCGACCCGCCCGGCGACCCCCTCGCGTCGCCGGGCGGAGCAGCTCAGAGCCGGTCGCCGCTCTCCGGGTGGAACAGGTGCAGCCCCTCGGCCGACGGCGTCAGCGCGACTCGGTCCCCGCGCCGCGCCCCGGTGCGCCCCGCGGTCCGCACGACGACGGCGTCGTCGCGCGAGCCGGTCAGCGACGCCGTCGCCGACAGGTCGCCGGAGGACTCGGCCAGGGTGCCGTAGAGGTAGGCGTCGGACCCGAGCTCCTCGACGACGTCGACCCGGGCCGGGATGCCCTCGCCGCCGTCGGGGGAGACCGTCCACTGCTCGGGACGGATGCCCAGGGTCACCTCGGTGAGCTGGTGCGCCCCGATCGTCGACCGGACGTCCTGGGGCAGCGCGACCTCCCGCCCGGCGAGGGTCACCCCGCGCTCGGTCACCTTCGCGGTGAACAGGTTCATCGCCGGCGAACCGATGAACCCGGCGACGAACGCGTTCTGCGGCCGGTCGTACAGGTCGGCCGGGCTGGCGAACTGCTGCAGCTTCCCGTCGGCGAGCAACGCGACCCGGTCGCCCATCGTCATGGCCTCGACCTGGTCGTGGGTGACGTAGACGGTGGTGACGCCCAGACGTCGCTGCAGTGCCGCGATCTCGGTGCGGGTCTGCACCCGCATCTTCGCGTCGAGGTTCGACAGCGGCTCGTCCATCAGGAAGACCCGCGGCTCGCGCACGATCGCCCGGCCCATCGCGACGCGCTGACGCTGGCCGCCGGACAGCGCGCGCGGCTTGCGGTCGAGGTAGTCGGTCAGGCCGAGGATCTCGGCGGCCTCCTTGACCTTGACCGCCCGCTCGGCCTTGTCGATCCCGGCCATCTTCAGCGGGAACGCCATGTTCTCCCCGACGGTCTTGTTCGGGTAGAGCGCGTAGTTCTGGAACACCATGGCGATGTCCCGGTCGCGGGAGGCGACCCCGACCATGTTCTCGCCGTCGATCCGGATCGAGCCGCTGTCGATCTCCTCGAGGCCCGCGAGCATCCGCAGCGCCGTCGACTTGCCCGATCCGGACGGCCCGACGAGCACGACGAACTCGCCGTCCTCGATCGTCAGGTCCAGCCGGTCGACGGCCGGCTTGGCTCCGGGGGTGTAGATCCGAGATGCCTGGTCGAACACCACGTCAGCCACGGCGGGCTCCCATCCTGTTCACGAACACGATCACTTGACGGCCCCGAAGGACAGGCCCTGGACCAGCTTGTTCTGGGCGATCCAGCCGGCGATGACGACGGGCAGCGCGGCCACGGTGGCTGCCGCGCAGAGACTGGCGAAGTACAGGCCCTCGGAGGTGATGAACCCGACGAGGTACACGGGCACGGTCGCGGCCCGCGAGGCGGTCAGGTTCACCGCGAAGAAGAACTCGTTCCAGGCGAAGATCATGCAGATCAGCGCGGTGGCGGCCATGCCGGGCGAGATGATCGGCAGCACGACCTCGCGCAGCGAGCGCCACAGCGACGCCCCGTCCATGCTCGCGGCCTCCAGGAGTTCCTTGGGGACCTCCAGGAAGAACGACCGCATCATCCACACCGCGATCGGCAGGTTCATCGCCGTGTAGAGCACGACGAGCGTCCAGATGTTGTCCAGGGCGCCCAGGTAGTTCACGACGACGTAGATCGGCACGATCGCCGCGACGACCGGCAGCATCTTGGTCGAGATGAAGAAGAACAGCACGTCCTGGGTCTTCTTCACCGGCCGCAGCGACAGCGCGAACGCGGCCGGGGTGCCCAGCAGGAGCACCAGGACCGTCGAGGCGACCGTCGCGAACAGCGAGTTGAGCAGGTAGGGCCCGACCCCGCCGCCGAACACCTCGGCGAAGTTGTCGAACGTGGGGACGAAGAACACCGTCGGCGGGATCGTGACGGCCTGCGCCTCGGTCTTGAAGGCGGTCATCACCATCCACAGCACGGGGAAGAAGAACCCGAGCCCGACGATCCAGGCCAGCACGCTCAGCAGCGGCCCGGCTCCGCGCGGGGCCTTCCGCGGCGTCGTCGTCGCGGGGGTGGAGTTCCGTTCGGCGACTGCGGTCATCACGCCTCCTCGGCGGCGGAGAAGCTGCGGAAGATCAGGCGCAGCGCCAGGGTGGCGACGATGATCGTCGCCACCACGGTGACCACGCCCATCGCGGCGGACTCGCCGATGTCGAAGCCCAGGAACGCCCGCTGGTAGATGTAGAACGGCAGGTTCGCCGACGCCGTACCCGGACCGCCCTGGGTCATCATGTAGATCGTGTCGAACGTGTTGACCAGGTAGATCGCGCCGAGCACGACACCGAGCTCGATGAACCGCTGCAGGTGCGGCAGCGTCACCTCGCGGAACACCGCGAACCCGGTCGCCCCGTCCATCCGGGCGGCCTCGAGGACCTCCTGCGGCTGGGAGCCGAGCCCGGCGAGGATCAGCAGCATCATGAACGGCGTCCACTGCCACACCAGCGCGACGATCACCGCGGCCCGCGGGAAGGTGGACACCCAGTCGGTCTGCCCGGCGCCGAACGGCGAGAGCAGGAAGTTCACCAAGCCGTAGGTGGGGTCGAACAGCACCGACTTCCACAGCAGCGCACCGGCGACCGGGGTGATCAGGAACGGCGTGATGATCAGCGTCCGGACGATGCCGCGGCCGAGGAACGCGCGGTTGAGCAGCAGCGCGATCAGCAGCCCGAGCACCATCGCGATCGCGACCGCGCCCAGGGTGAGCAGGATCGAGTTCAGCGCGACGCCGCGGAACTGCGAGTCGGTGAACACCGTCGCGTAGTTCTCCAGCCCGACGAAGCGCTGGCTGCCGGGGCGCACCAGGTTCCAGGACTGCAGCGAGTACCAGATCGTCACCAGGAACGGCAGCTGCGTGACGATGATCGTGAAGATCAGCGCGGGCAGCAGCGGTGCCCGGCGGATCCAGCCGTCGCGACGCTCCGCGGCCGGTGAGGTCTGCCGTTCCGGTGCCGCCTGCGGTGGTGCCTCTGTGGTCGTCACCGGTCGCCCCCGCTCTGCTGGTAGGACTCGCCGACGGTCTCGGCGTACTGCTGGGCCTGGTCGAGGGCCTCGTCAGCGGTCTGCTGCCCGGCGATGGCCGCGGAGATCTGCTGGCTGACCCGGGTCCCCAGGTCCTGGAACTCGGGGATCCCGACGAACTGCAGCCCGGTGTACGGGACGGGGTCGCGGGTCGGCCGGTCCTGGTTCGCGGCGTTGATCGCCGCGATGGTCTGCGGCGCGTAGGCCTGCGAGGCGGCGACGTACTCGGGGATCTCGTAGGTCGACTGGCGTGCGCCGGGCGGGACGGAGGTCCAGCCGAGTTCCTCGCCGACCATCGTCTGGTACGGCTTCGAGGTCATCCAGGACAGGAACTTCCAGGTCGCGTCGACCTGCTCGGGGCCCTTCTCCGCGGTGGTGCGGGGGATGGCCAGCGCCCACGAGTACAGCCAGCCCGAGGACAGGCCGTCGACGCCGGTGGGTGCCGGGGCGTAGCCGACCTTCCCGGCGACGTTGGACTGGGCCGGGTCCTCCAGCAGACCCGCGGCGACGGTGGCGTCGAACCACATCGCGGTGTTGCCCTGGCTGAACTGGTTGCCGCACTCGGAGAACCCGGAGCCCGCGGCGCCGGCCTGGCCGTCGCGGCGGACGAGGTCGACGTAGAAGTTGACCGCCTTCCGCACCTCGGGTGAGGTCAGCTGGGCGTTCCAGTCCTGGTCGAACCAGCGGCCGCCGTAGGAGTTGATCATCGCGTCGACCGGGGCCATGACCTCGCCCCAGCCGGGCTTGCCGCGCAGGCAGATGCCGCCGCGGCCCTGTTCGCGGTCGGTGAGACGGTCGGCGAACTGCGCCACCTGGTCCCAGGTCGGCTTCGCGGGCATGGTCAACCCTGCCTGCTCGAACAGGTCCTTGCGGTACATCAGGAACGCCGACTCGCCGTAGAACGGCACCGAGTACATGTGTCCGTCCGGGCCGGAGAGCGCGCCGCGGATGGTCGGGGTGAAGTCGTCCCGGTCGTAGCCGGGAGTGGCGTCCATCAGCGGGTCGAGGTCGACCAGCCAGCCGTTGCGGGCCCACTGCGGGGTCTCGTAGTTCGAGATCATCACCGCGTCGAACTCGTCGCCGCCGGTGGCGACCGATGCAGTGATCTTGGCGCGGGCCTCGTTCTCCGACAGGCTCACGAAGCGCACGGTGATGCCGGGGTTCTCGGCCTCGAACCGCGGGCTCAGCTCGATCGCGTCCTCCATCTGCGGGTTGGACACGATCGCGATCGTCACGATCCGCGTACCCTCGGGCAGGCCGAACGTGCCGGCACCGGCGCAGCCGGTGAGGGCGAGACCGATGACCGCCAGCAGTGCGGTGAGGACGGCGGGACGCGACCTGGTTCTCGGGCGCACGGACACTCTCCTCGTCGTCGAGGGCTCCGACGGGTGTGCAACGGTGTGGTCCGGGACACGTCCGTCCGGTATGACCGGTGCACGGTATGCGTGGAGCAACCGCTTGCGCAACCGGTTGCCTGTACGCTGTCGCCAACCCGTGACCCGCCTCGGAGGTGCGTGATCGCGACCATGGCCGAGGTCGCCCGGCTCGCCGGGGTCTCCACCGCGACCGTGTCCCACGTCCTGAACGGCACCCGGCCCGTTCGGGAGACCACCCGCGAGCAGGTGCTGGCCGCGATGGCGCAGGTGCACTACACGCCCAACGCCGCCGCACGCTCGCTCGCGACCGCGCGCACCCGGACCGTCGGGCTCGCGCTGTCGGCGATCTCCAACCCGTACCTGGGCGAGCTGCTGCACGCGATCGAGGACGAGTCCGCCGCGGCCGGACACACCCTGCTGCTCGCCGACCCGCACGACGACCCGGGCTACGAGGCGACGGCCGTCGCGCAGCTCCGTAGCCGGGTGGACGGCGTGCTGTTCGCCCCCTCGGGGGGGTCCACCGCGACCCTGGAGGCGCTCGCCGCGCAGAACGTGCCGACGGTACTGGTCGACCGGATGCTGGACGGGCGGCTGGACGAGGTCGGCTCGGAGAACGTGGAGCCCGTCGCGGGGCTGGTGACCCACCTCGCCGGGGCGGGGCACGACCGGATCGGCTTCGTGATGGGCCTCCCCGGTTTGTCGACGACCGTCGAGCGCCTGGAGGGCTACCGCCTCGGGATGCGCCGGGCCGGCCTCCCGCCAGGACCGGTGGTGGAGGGGCGTTCGGACAGCGAGCCCGCCCGCGTCGCGGTGCGCGAACTGCTGGCCTCGCCCGGACGGCCTGCCGCACTGGTCACGGGCAACAACGCGATGACGATCGGCGCCGTCCAGGCGGCCCACGACCTGGGGCTGAGCATCCCCGGGGACCTGGCGCTGGCCGCGTTCGACGACTTCCCGTGGGCCGACGCGTTCAGCCCGCGCCTGACCGTCGTCGCGCAGCCCTTCGCCGAGATCGGCCGGGAGGCGGTCCGGCTGCTGCTGCGGCGCATGGCAGAGCCCGACGCGGAACGGCGCTCGCTGCGGCTGCCGACGACCTTCGTGCACCGGGAGTCCTGCGGCTGCCGACCATGATCCTTCACTGCGGAGCGTGCGATGTCCCGCAAGGTGCACCGGGCTCCACGGAGAAGGATCACCGCAGCGCCGCCGACCGGATCCGGCCCACCGTGTCGCCCGGCCGGTCCCGGACGTCCTGCCAGGTGAACCGCAGCACCGTCCACCCCGCGGCGACCAGTGCGTTCTGCTTGCGCCGGTCGGCCCGGAAGCGGGCCGGGTCCGAGTGGAACGCCCAGCCGTCGATCTCCACCGCGAGCCGTTCCGCCACGAACGCGACGTCCACCCGCCACGGACCGAAGGGCCACCCGAGGACGAACCCGGTGAGCCCCGCCCGTCGCAGGTGCGCGACGAGGCGCCGCTCGGCCCGCGAGTCGGCCCGGTCGGCGGCCTCGACGACGAGCTCGCGGGCCCGGGCCCAGCCGTGGGCGCCGACGCCGCGCTGGAACGCGGCGAGCAGCTCGGGGAAGGGCAACCCCCGCTGCAGCACCCGGTCGAGGAAGGTGGTGCCGTCGGTGAGGGCGACGGCCGTCTCCAGCGCGGTCAGGGCCGGTGCCGTGACGGCGACACCGCGCCGTTCCGTCCGGTCCGCCGCGTCCAGGGTGCGCCGGCGGACCCGGATCCCGTCCGGTGGTGTGCGCCGCGCGGGCGCGGGCACGGTCACCCCCACGACCGGGAACGCGGTGGTGGGCACCGACATCCGGTGCAGGAACGCCGCTGCGGGCCCGTCGACGACGGCGCCCGGCCCGGCCCACAACGCGGCGGCCACCACCCGTCCCCATGCGGTGGGCCGGTGCGACGACGCCCGATACACCCCCGGTGCGACGATCACCAGGGCGCCGCGGATGACCCGGGCGCGCAGTGCCCTCGCCGAGATCCCGCACGCCAGCGCCTGCCCTCGGGAGAACACCCCGTCCTGGCCGCGCAGCACCGTGTCCAGGTCCATGCGGCGCACCCTGGCCGGGAGCCGCGCGCGCCACGGGCGAACGCGGGGGAGCCGTTCGCAGTCGTGATCCTTCTCCGGGGAGTCGGGGGTCCCTCGCAGGGCGGTGCGGGTTCCACGGAGAAGGATCACCCGCGCCCGGCGAGCACCTCCGCGAGGTCGAAGTTCACCGGGCGCTCCAGCTGCTCGTAGGTGCACGAGGCAGGATCGCGGTCCGGGCGCCACCGCACGAACTGGGTGGTGTGGCGGAACCGTGCGCCCTCCATGTAGTCGTAGCGGACCTCGACCACCCGCTCCGGGCGCAGCGGGACGAAGGACAGGTCCTTGCCGGCGTTCCACCGGCTCGTCTCGGACTTGCGCGGTGTCCGCTCGCCCTCCAGCTGCTTCGCCCAGGCCCACGGGTGGTCGTCGAAGTCGGTGACCAGCGGCTGCAGCTCGGTCATGAGCTCGCGGCGCCGCGCCATCGGGAACGCCCCGACGACCCCGACCGACACCAGTACCCCGCGGGCGTCGTGCAGGCCCAGCAGCAGCGACCCGACGGCGTCCGGGCCGGACTTGTGCACCCGGTAACCGGCGACGACGCAGTCCGCGGTCCGCTCGTGCTTCACCTTGGTCATGACGCGCTTGTCGGGCTGGTAGGTCCCGGCCGGGTCCTTCGCGATGAGCCCGTCGAGCCCGGCGCCCTCGAACTTCTCGAACCAGCGGCGTGCGGTGGCGGTGTCGTCGGTGACCGGGGTGAGGTGTACCGGCGGGGCGACGCCGGCGAACGCCTCCTCCAGCAGCGCGCGGCGCTCGGCGAACGGGCGCGCGGTGAGGTCGTCGTCGCCGAGCGCCAGCAGGTCGAAGGCCACGAACGACGCCGGCGTCTCGGTCGAGAGCAGCGCCACCCGGCTGGCCGCGGGGTGGATCCGCTGCTGGAGCGCCTCGAAGTCCAGTGCGTTCCCGGAGGCGACGACGAGCTCCCCGTCGACGACCGCGCGCGGGGGGAAGTGCGCCTTCACCGCCTCGACGACCTCGGGGAAGTAGCGGGTCATCGGCTTCTCGTTGCGGGAGCCGATCTCCACCTCGTCGCCGTCGCGGAAGACGATCGAGCGGAAGCCGTCCCACTTGGGCTCGTAGAGCCTGCCCTCGGGGATCGACGGGGCGGGCTTGGCCAGCATCGGCTTCACCGGGGGCATCACGGGCAGGTCCACGGCGGACGAGTCTCCTCCCGATCGTCGGCGCGAGCATCCCGGCTCGCCCGTCCGAGGGGGGACCGGCCGGGTGCGCCAGACTGATCGGTGTGGGACGACTGCCCGACCGGGAGGCGCTGGAGCGGGCGCGGGACGCGACGATCGACGACGTCCTGCCCGGGCCCGGCGACCCGCCGCTGCGGGTCCTGTTCTGCGGCATCAACCCCGGCCTGGTGTCGGCGGCGACCGGGCACCACTTCGCCCGCCCCGGCAACCGGTTCTGGCCGGTGCTGCACGGGTCCGGGTTCACCCCGCGCCTGCTGGCACCGGCCGAGCAGGGCGAGCTGGCGCGGCTCGGGCTCGGCATCACGAACATGGCGCCCCGGGCCACCGCGCGGGCCGACGAGCTGTCCGACGACGAGGTCGTCGCCGGTGGGGAGCGGCTGCGCGCGCTGGTCGCGGCGCGGGAGCCGGGCTGGCTGGCCGTCGTCGGGATCGGGGCGTACCGGACCGCGTTCGGGCGGCGCGACGCGGCGGTGGGGGAGCAGCCCGACCGGCTGGGGACGGCCGGGATCTGGGTGCTGCCGAACCCCTCGGGGCTCAACGCGCACTGGTCGCGCGCGGCGATGGTCGCCGAGTTCGCGCGGCTGCGGGCCCGTGCCCGGGAGCAGGGGCCGGGCCAGGTGTACTGCTAGGACTCCGGGGTCGTCGCGCGCAGGAACAGCCCGAGCGCCAGGCCGACGGCGAGGAAGACCAGCAGCCACCACCACGTGCCGGACAGCACCCACACGGCGGACCCGACGGCGAGACCACCGCCGATCCCGTACCCGAGGCGGTTCAACCTGTCCTTGCGTGGCCCGTCGTCCATGGGCGCCGAGCCTAGCGGCCGTCTCGGTCGAGATCGGGCAGATCGGGCGTCTCCGCACCGTCGCGCTCGTCGCGGTCGGCCCACTCCAGCAGCGGCTCGATGCCGAACTCGGCCTCGTCGATGCCGGCGTGCAGGTCGCCCAGCTCGGCGTAGCGGGCCGGGACGGTGGCGATCGTGAAGTCCCGGGGCTCGCAGTCGTCGATCTCGTCCCAGGCCACCGGGGCCGACACCCGCGCGTCGGGGGTGCCGCGCACCGAGTAGGCGCAGGCGATCGTGTGGTCGCGGGCGTTCTGGTTGTAGTCGACGAAGACCGTCGACGGGTCGCGGTCCTTGCGCCACCAGGACAGGTCGACGCGGTCGCAGCGACGCTCCACCTCGCGGGCGAACGCGTGCGCGGCGCGGCGGACGTCGGCGAAGCCGTGGTCCGGCGGGATGCGCACGTAGACGTGCAGTCCGGAGCCGCCGGAGGTCTTCGGGAACCCGGTCGCGCCCAGCTCGTCGAGCACCTCGTGCACCACGCCGGCGACGCGGCGGACATCGGCCCAGGACGCGTCGGGCATCGGGTCCAGGTCGATGCGCCACTCGTCGGGGGACTCGACGTCGGCGGCGCGGGAGTTCCAGGGGTGGAACTCGACGGTGGACATCTGCACCGCCCAGACGACGTCGGCCGGGTGGGCGACGCACAGCTCGTCGGCGGTGCGGTTGTACCGCGGGAAGGTCACGCGGACGGTGCGGACCCAGTCGGGGGCGCCGCGCGGCAGCCGCTTCTGGTGCACCTTCTCCCCGGTGACGCCGGTGGGGAAGCGGTGCAGCATGCACGGCCGGTCGCGCAGCGCGCGGACGACGCCGTCGCCGACGGCGGTGTAGTAGTCGGCGAGGTCCCGCTTGGTCTCGCCCCGCTCCGGGAAGTAGACGCGGTCGGGGCTGGACAGCCGCACCACGCGGTCGCCGATCGTCAGCTCGACCGGCTCACCCGCCCCGCGCGCGGCCACCCGTGGCTCAGAGCCGGCGACGCCGCCGGTAGACCGGGTACGCGACCGCGCCGATCAGGCAGACGGCAGCGGGCACGGCCGAGAACAGGAACTCGGTCCAGCTCACCGGGTGCCCGATGGTGAACAGCAGCAGCACGATGCCGGTGACGGCGGCCGCGATCGGCAGACCCTTGGGGAAGTTCTGGTGCCAGCCCCAGTCGACCGACGGCTCGTCGGCCGGGTCGACCCCGGACGCGACCGCGATCTCGCGGGTCTTGCTGGTCGTTGCGCTGTGCGCCACTGCCTTGCTGGCCACCGTGTGTCCTCCTGCTCCGGCTCCGTGCGGGGTCATCGTCGCACAGCTCGCGGGCCGAGGATGATGTGCGGTGATGAAGTCACTCGTCGTGTTGGGCAGCACCGGGTCGATCGGCACCCAGGCCCTGGACGTGATCACCCGCGCCGGCGGGTTCACGGTGTCCGGGCTGGCCGCGGGCGGATCGGACGTGGACCTGCTGGTGTCCCAGGTCCGCACGCACCGGGTCGGGCGGGTCGCGGTCGCGTCCGCCGCGGCGGCGGCGCGGCTGCGGGAGGAGCTGCCCGGCGTCGAGGTGCTCGACGGCCCGGACGCCGCGACCGAGCTGGTCACCGCGTGCGGCGCCGACATCGTCCTGAACGGCATCACCGGCTCCCGCGGCCTCGGCCCGACCCTGGCCGCGCTCGCCACCGGTGCCCGGCTCGCGCTGGCGAACAAGGAGTCGCTGGTCGCGGGTGGTCCGCTGGTGTCGGCGGCGGCCGCGCCGGGGCAGATCGTGCCGGTCGACTCCGAGCACTCCGCGCTCGCGCAGTGCCTGCGCGGCGGGCGGGGGTCCGAGGTCGACCGGCTGGTCCTCACCGCCTCGGGCGGCCCGTTCCGCGGCCGGTCGCGCGCGTCGCTGCGGGACGTGACCGTCGAGCAGGCCCTGAAGCACCCGACCTGGGACATGGGCCCGGTCATCACCATCAACTCGGCGACGCTGGTGAACAAGGGCCTCGAGGTGATCGAGGCGCACCTGCTGTTCGGGGTGCCCTACGACCGCATCGACGTCACCGTGCACCCGCAGTCGATCGTGCACTCGATGGTCACCTTCGCCGACGGCTCGACGATCGCGCAGGCGTCGCCGCCGGACATGCGGCTGCCGATCGCGCTGGCGCTCGGCTGGCCGGACCGCATTGCCGGCGCCTCGGCGCCGTGCCGCTGGGACACCGCGCAGAGCTGGACCTTCGAGCCCCTCGACGACGACGCGTTCCCCGGTGTGCGGCTGGCCCGCGCCGCCGGGACGACGGGCGGCTGCCTGCCCGCGGTGCTCAACGCGGCCAACGAGGAGCTCGTCGAGGCGTTCGTCGCCGGGGCGATCGGCTACACCGACGTCACCGACCTCCTCGGCGGGGTGCTGGAGGCGGCCGACGCCTGGACGGGTGACCCGGCTACCGTGGAGGACGTGCTGGCTGCCGAGACCTGGGCCCGCGCCCACGCGCGCGAGAAGGCGGGAACGTGACCATCGTCTGGACGGTCGTCGGTATCGCGATCTTCTTCTTCGGGCTGCTGCTGTCGATCGCCTGGCACGAGCTCGGGCACTTCACCACGGCCCGCTGGTTCGGGATCAAGGTCCCGGAGTTCATGGTCGGCTTCGGTCGCACCCTGTGGTCGGTCCGCCGCGGCGAGACCGAGTACGGCATCAAGATGATCCCGCTGGGCGGCTATGTACGGATGATCGGCATGCTGCCCCCCGCGAAGGGCGGGACGCTGGGCCGCAGCCGTCGCACCGGTCCCTTCCAGGGGCTGATGGACGACGCGCGGCGCCAGAGCCAGGCCGACGTGCTCCCGCAGGACGCGGACCGGCAGTTCTGGACCCGGTCGCCGTGGAAGCGGATCGTCGTCATGTTCGCCGGGCCGTTCATGAACCTGATCCTGGCGATCGCGCTGTTCTTCGTGACGTTCATGGGCGTCGGCATGGTCGCGCCGACCACCCAGATCGCCGCGCTCGAGGAGTGCGTGCTCCCGGCAGTGGCGGTGCAGGGCCAGGCCCCGGAGAAGTGCCCGGCCGGGGCGCCGCTGGCGCCCGCGCTGGCCGCGGGTGTCCAGCCCGACGACCGCATCGTCGAGGTCGGCGGGCAGCAGTTCGGGCCGGACGACGGCATGGCGGTGCAGGACGCGATCCGCGCGTCGTCGGGGCCGACCCCGATCGTCGTCGAGCGTGCCGGTCAGCGGATCCCGCTGACGGTGGACGTCATCCCGAACGTCCTGCCCGACCGCAACTCCTCCGAACCCGGGGCCACGGTCACCGCGGGCTACCTCGGCGTCCTGCTGAACACCAGCTACCAGCCGCTGACGGCGGGGGAGACGGTCACCCAGATCGGCGACGGCGTCGTCCGCACCGCGCAGGCGATCACCCAGATCCCGGCCCGCATCCCGGCGCTGTTCGGCGCGGCCTTCCTCGGGGAGGAGCGGGGCGAGGACAGCCCGATGGGCGTCGTCGGGGTCTCCCGGATCGGTGGGGAGATCCTCGCCCAGCAGGACGTTCCCTGGCAGCAGGACGTCGCGCTGTTCCTGAACATGCTCGCCGCGGTGAACCTCTCACTGTTCTTCCTCAACCTGCTCCCGGTTCCGCCGCTGGACGGTGGTCAGATCGTCCCGGCGATCTGGGAGGCGATCAAGCGCAACACCGCGAAGCTGCTCGGACGCCCCGACCCCGGCCCGGTCGACGCGGCCAAGCTGCTCCCGGTCGCCTACGTGTTCATCGTCGTCTTCCTGGGGTTCTCGGTGATCGTGGCGATCGCCGACATCGTCAACCCGGTGCGGCTGTTCGGGTGAGCGCAGCACCCGAGGGCGTACGCCCGCTGGCCGTCTTCGACATCGACGGTGTCCTCGCCGACGTCTCGCACCGGCTGCACTACCTCGACGTGCACCGGTGGGAGAAGTTCTTCGCCGCCGCGCACGCCGACCCGCTCCTCGACGAGGGCGCGGACCGGCTGCGCGCGGCCCAGGACGAGTACGACGTCGTCTACCTGACCGGCCGCCCCGAGCGGAACCGCAGGCTGACCGAGACCTGGCTGAGGGGCTTCGGCCTGCCGACAGGGCCGCTGTTCATGCGCCCCGACGACGACCACCGCCCCGCCCGCTACGTCAAGCGCGAGGTCCTGCGGCTGCTCGCCCGCGAGCGGGAGATCGCGATGATCCTCGACGACGACCCCGCCGTCGTCCGGGTGCTGGAGGCCGACGGGTGGCCGGTCGAGCTCGCGACATGGCTGCCGCACTCGTCGACACTGCAGGACGCGCAGGAGCGACAGGGTCGCACTTGATCTCCGGGGTGTGGTGTGCCCAGAGTGTCGAAGCAAGAGACCGCCCTAACGCGATGCCGCAAGCTCCCAGGTGTCTTCGAACTTCGTGGACTTCCTGACTAGACCCTCGTTGCGCAAGTGGTCCAGCCTTACCCGGACGCCTTCTAGCGGGGATCCATACGTCGTGCCCACAAGCGCTCGCATCTCGTCATCGAGCATGTCTGTCAGTTGTGCAGGGTCTTCTGGGCCCATCCTGAGAAGGTCAAGAATTTCGTGATCGATCTCTTCCATCGAACTGCCTAAGCTCGTGCCGTGGGTGGGGACTGTGGAACTCGTGCGTGCGGACCGTGTAAGGCCCTTCCGTTCCTGACGATCACGTGGCATTCAAGTCCACTGTCGCAGTAAACGTTAACGCTCACCGACGGTCAATTGTTGTACTTCTTGCCAGTCACAGGTGCCGATTGCACGGTTATCTTACGACATACAGCGAAAGATTGAGTAATCAAGTCGTCGAACATCGCGATCCCGCGCCGAACTTCGGAGTCGTTGACGGCTTGGACCGTGAAGTGGGTAACGGAGGTCGCCTCAAGCGCCGTGTTTCGGTGCGTGGGAGCGACTGTGAATAGCGTGAGGCCACCCAGGGCGCTCAGAGACGCGACTGTAATCCGCTTGCAGGTCAAGGCTCCTCTCGTCGCCGATTGCATTTTGATTGACCGTGTCGACAGAAGCAACGAAGCGGGTTGACCTCACCCGATGGTGGCGCGGGAGAGAGGCGACCCAGCACGAAGGCATCGCGGCGCGAAGTGCCCCTGCTCACCGGGTACGGCGGGTCCCGCGGCACGGTGGGATAGTGGAGGTCGTGAGCGTCTCCCTGGGTATGCCGTCCGCGCCCGCGCCGACCCTGGCCCCGCGCCGCAGGACGCGGCAGCTGCAGGTCGGCCCGGTCGGTGTCGGATCCGACCACCCGATCTCCGTCCAGTCCATGACGACCACCCTGACCTCCGACGTCAACGCGACCCTCCAGCAGATCGCCGAGCTGACCGCGGCCGGCTGCGACATCGTGCGCGTCGCCTGCCCGTCCGCCGACGACGCCGAGGCCCTGCCCGCGATCGCGCAGAAGTCGCAGATCCCGGTGATCGCCGACATCCACTTCCAGCCCAAGTACGTGTTCGCCGCGATCGAGGCCGGCTGTGCCGCGGTGCGGGTGAACCCGGGCAACATCCGCAAGTTCGACGACCAGGTCAAGGAGATCGCGCAGGCCGCGAAGGACCACGGCACGCCGATCCGGATCGGCGTCAACGCGGGCTCGCTCGACAAGCGCCTGATGGAGAAGTACGGCAAGGCGACGCCCGAGGCGCTCGCCGAGTCGGCCATGTGGGAGGCGGGCCTGTTCGCCGAGCACGACTTCCACGACATCAAGATCTCGGTCAAGCACAACGACCCGGTCGTCATGGTGCGGGCCTACGAGCTGCTCGCTGAGCAGTGCGACTACCCGCTGCACCTGGGCGTCACCGAGGCCGGGCCCGCGTTCCAGGGCACGATCAAGTCGGCCGTGGCGTTCGGGGCGCTGCTGCGCCAGGGCATCGGCGACACCATCCGGGTCTCGCTGTCCGCGCCGCCGGTCGAGGAGATCAAGGTCGGCCAGCAGATCCTGGAGTCGCTGAACCTGCGCCCGCGCAAGCTGGAGATCGTGTCCTGCCCGTCCTGCGGTCGGGCCCAGGTCGACGTCTACACCCTCGCCGACGAGGTCACCGCCGGGCTGACCGGCATGGAGGTCCCGCTGCGCGTGGCCGTCATGGGCTGCGTCGTCAACGGTCCCGGCGAGGCCCGCGAGGCCGACCTCGGCGTCGCCTCCGGCAACGGCAAGGGCCAGATCTTCGTCAAGGGCGAGGTCATCAAGACCGTCCCCGAGCACAAGATCGTGGAGACGCTGATCGAGGAGGCCATGCGGCTCGCCGAGGAGATGGGCGAGAGCGTGGACGGTGTGACGGGTGAACCGCAGGTGACCGTCGGCTGAGCGAGTGCCGGTACCGGACGGGCGTCGGCGTGGCATCATGAACCCGTGCTGAGGGTGGCCGGAGCACGGCTTCTCGACGATCGTCACCGCTCCGGGGTGCACGACGTGCTCGACGCCGACCCGGTCGCCGCGTGCATGGTCGCCTCCCGTATCGAGGCGGTCGGCCTCGACCCGTGGCGGCTGGGTGGTGAGCTGTGGTCCCACGGGGCCCCGGCGGACGGTCTGTGCTTCTCCGGGGCGAACCTGGTGCCGTTGCGCGGTGACCGGGCGGCGCTGCGTGCCTTCGCCGACCGGGCCCGCCGGGCCGGACGGGTGTGCTCGTCGCTGGTGGGGCGGGCCGAGCTCGTCCTGCCGCTGTGGGAGGACCTCGCACCGGGCTGGGGCCCGGCCCGCGAGATCCGGCCCGACCAGCCGCTGATGACCCTCGAACGGCCGCCGATGATCGCGCCCGACGCCCGGGTGCGTCCGGTCCGGATCTCCGAACTCGACCGCTACCTGCCGGCCGCCGTCGCGATGTTCACCGAGGAGGTCGGCGTCGACCCCCGCGAGGGCGACGGCGGGGCGGGCTACCGGGCCCGGGTCGCCGAGCTGATCACGTCCGGGCGGGCGTTCGCCCGGTTCCACGACGGTGAAGTCGTGTTCAAGGCCGAGATCGGCGCCCTGTCGCGCACCGTCGGCCAGATCCAGGGGGTCTGGGTGGACCCGGCCTGGCGCGGGCACGGGCTCGGCACGGCCGGGACGTCGGCGGTCGCGGTCGCGCTCGCCGGGATGGGCCGCCGCGCCAGCCTGTACGTCAACGCCTTCAACGCACCGGCCCGGTCCGCGTACCAGCGGGTCGGGTTCGTGCAGGTCGCGCGGTTCGCCACCGTCCTGTTCTGAGCACGATCGGGTCGCGGTGCTTGACCGTGCCGCAACGGCACGGTGTCGACTCGGCCGTGGCTGCGGACATCCGCCGCGCCACCACGAGCAGGGAGGTCGTCGTGTCCCGTTCCAGCTCCGCGTCGCCGGTCGTCACCGGGACCGGTCCGCGCCCGGGGTGGGTGGAGGTCGTCGTCGGCCTGGTCGTGCTGGCCGCCGTCGCCTACGGGGGCGGACCGCTGGTGCTGCGGACCCTCGACCCCGGTCCGCTCGCCGGGGGCCTGTTCCTCGCGGCGCTGTCGGGGATCGCGGGCGTCGCCGGGTTCGCCGCGGCCGTCGCGGTCCGGCGTCGCCCGCTGCCGGAGTTCGGCGTGCGGGCGACGTCCGTGCGCTGGCTGCTGCTCGGCGCCGCCGGGGCGGTCCTGGCGTTCGTCGTCAGCCGGCTGCTGGTGGTCGGGATGGTCGCGCTCGGGATCGAGCCGGAGAACATCCAGGGCGCCTACGCCGACGCGGGCAGCGGCGGGGCCTGGTCGGTGGCGCTGTCGCTGCTGTTCCTCGCGGTGCTGACACCGCTGGGGGAGGAGCTGCTGTTCCGCGGGGTGGTCACCTCGGCGCTGCTGCGCTACGGCGCCGTCGTCGGTGTGCTGGGCAGCGCCGTGGTGTTCGCGCTGGCGCACGGGCTGAACGTGGTGTTCCTGACGGCGCTGGTCGTCGGGCTGGTCGCGGGTGAGCTGCGCCGACGCAGCGGCTCGGTGTGGCCGGGGGTGGTCACGCACCTGGTGCACAACGCCATGGCCCAGGTCGTCGCGCTGGCGTTCGCCGGGGTGCTGTGAGCGACCGGCAGCTACCAGGCGCCTGATAGCGTCGGTCCGTGCCCGACGAGGACGTGCCGCTCTGGGAGCTCATCCGGACGGCCCACGTCGTCGCCCGGGGATTCCACCGGGTGTTCGCCCGGGCCGGCCTGACCGCGACCGGCTTCGGCGTGCTCGCCGAGCTCGCCGACCGCGAACGGACGGGCGGGCCGCCGCCGTCGCAGGCCGAGCTCGCCCGGATCGTCCTGCTGCGCCCGCAGAGCGTGGGGGAGCTGGTCGCCGACCTCGTCGCCCGCGGCCTCGTCCGCCGCGACGGACCTGGCGGCCGTGGCCGGCGGGCCGGTCTGGAGCTCACCGACGACGGCCGTGCCGCGCTGGAGCGGGCCCGGCCGCTGGTGCAGGGTTTCTCCGCACCGGACGCGATCGGCCTCGACGCGGGCCGGACCGCGGAGCTGACCGCGATGCTGCGCACCGTGCGGGAGACGCTGGCCGCGGCGGAGGACTGACGGGGCGCCCGGACACCCGGGCCTCACACCGGGCGCGGCATACTCGCTGATCGTGATCGCCACCCTGCGGAAGCGCCCCCTGGTCCTGGCCGCCGCGATCGTCGTGCTCGTCGCGGTGGGTGTCGTGGTGGCGCTGCTGCGCCCCTGGGGAGGTGCCGGGACGACCGCCGAGCGGTACGTCACGGCCTGGGCCGCGGGGGACGCGCCGGGCGCGGCCGTCTACACCACGGACGCGGAGACGGCGGGCGCCTACCTGCAGAAGTCCCGCGACGACCTCGCCCCGGCCGGCATGACCGCCCGGGTGACCGGCACCCGCACCGACGGCGACCGCGCGACGTCGACGGTGGAGGTCGCCTGGGACCTGGGGCAGGGCCGGGCCTGGAACTACACCCTGGACCTGCCGCTCGTCGCCGCCGACGACGCCGCGGGCAACGACACCGGCTGGGCGGTCGACTGGTCGCCCGCCGCGTTCGCGCCGGGGCTCACCGACGGCCAGCGCCCGGTGACCCGCACCGTGACCGCCGCCCCGGCGCCCGTCCTCGACGCCGGCGGGGCCACGCTGCTCGCGCCCACCCCGGTCGTCACCGTCACCCTGGACAAGGCGCAGGTCGGGCAGGCCGCGGGTGGGCTCGGCTCCGCACTGGGCACGATCGACCCCGCGATCACGGCGTCGAGCATCACCGCGGGCGCGAACGCCGTGCCGGACGGGCAGGCCTACACCGTCGTCGTGCTGCGGGAGCCCGACTACCAGCGGGTCCGCGACCGGATCTACGACCTGCCCGGCGTCCGGTTCGTGTCCTCGACGCGCCTGCTGCCGCCCGACCAGGGCTTCGCGGGGCAGCTGATGCAGGGCGCCCGCGCCGACATCGAGAAGGCCGCCGGCGGGACGCCCGGCTGGTCGGTCGACGTCGTCGGCGCCCGCGGCGAGACCGTCCGCTCGGTGGCCGGGCAGCCCGCTGGGCCGGGGAAGCCGGTCACCCTGGAGCTGGACCGCACCGTGCAGGACGCGGCGCAGGCCGCCGTCGACGCCGACTCCAAGCAGGCCATGATCGTCGCGATCCGGCCGTCCACCGGGGCGGTGCTCGCGGTGGCGCAGAACGCGGCCGCCGACCGCGACGGCGCGCTGGCCCTGACCGGCCGCTACCCGCCCGGCTCCACCTTCAAGATCGTCACCGCGTACGGGGCGATGCCGGCGGAGAACCTCACCCCGCAGTCCCCGGTCGAGTGCCCCGGCACCACCGTCATCGACGGGCGCACCATCCCCAACGAGGACTCCTTCGTGCTCGGCACCGTGCCGCTGACCGAGGCGTTCGCGCAGTCCTGCAACACCACGTTCTCCCGGCTCGCCCTCGGCCTGCCCCCCGGCGGCCTCCCGGACGCCGGGAAGGCGCTCGGCTTCGGCGCGGACTGGAAGATCCCCGGGATGACGACGATCACCGGCACCGTCTCACCCGCCACCGACGACCTGCAGCGGGCCAGCGACGGCTTCGGCCAGGGCGACGTCCTCGCCTCCCCGTTCGGCATGGCGCTGGTGTCGGCGACGGTCCAGCACGGCGCGCCCGTCACGCCGTCGCTGATCCGCGGGGCGACGACCGAGGCCGCCGTCGCGCCGGGCACCCCGGACCGCGCGGTGCTCGACCAGCTGCGCCCGATGATGCGGGCCGTCGTCACCTCCGGGACGGCGCGGGCCGCCGCCGGGCAGGGCGAGGTGTACGGCAAGACCGGCACCGCCGAGTACGCGGGCCCCGACGGCGGCAACCGCTCGCACGGCTGGTTCACCGGCTACCGCGGTGACCTGGCCTTCGCCACCCTCATCGTCGACGGCGGGTCGTCCGGGCCCGCGGTGCAGATGACGGCGCGCTTCCTGGCGGGCGTCCCGCGCTGAGCGACCGGCCGGGCGGCGGCGGGACGGCGTGGCGCCGGGCGCCCTACCCTGGTCGTCGTGCACCCCAGCCGGATCCCCGCCCTGGCGTTCGTGGCCGACCTCGTCGCCGTCGTGGTGTTCGCCGCCCTCGGGAGGCTGAGCCACGCCGAGGCCGACAGCGTGCTCGGCCTGCTCGGCACCGCGCTGCCGTTCGCGCTGGGGGTCGCGGTGGCCCGGGCGACGCCGTGGGTGCGGTCGGCGCCGGCGTCGCTGCGCGCCGGGGCGGTCGTGCTCGCCGGGGCCGTGGTCGTCGGGCTCGTGCTGCGGCTGGGGTTCCTGGGGCGGCTGCCGCTGTCGTTCGCCGTCGTCGCGACGATCTCGCTGGCGGTGCTGCTGCTGGGCTGGCGGGGGATCTCCGCCGCCGTCGCGCGGATGCGGGCCCCGCGCACCCCGACCCGCTGAGGGCCCCGGACGTACGATGGGGGTCATGTCGACCCGCACGCTGCTCGTCCCCGGTACGCCGACCCCAAGCCGCGAGGTGCCGTCGCACATCCCGCGTCCGGAGTACGTCGGCAAGCCGGCCCCGGCACGCAGCCGCCGCGGCGACATCCAGACGCCCGAGACGATCGAGCTGATGCGCCACGCCGGGAAGATCGCGGCCCAGGCGCTGCAGCTCGCGGGGGAGACCGTCCGCCCCGGCATCACCACCGACGAGATCGACCGCGTGGTCCACGAGTTCCTCGTCGACCACGACGCGTACCCCTCGACGCTGGGCTACCGCGGCTTCCCCAAGTCCTGCTGCACCAGCCTCAACGAGGTCATCTGCCACGGCATCCCGGACACGACCGTGATCGACGACGGCGACGTGCTCAACGTCGACGTCACCGCGTTCGTCGGCGGGGTGCACGGCGACACCAACGCGACCTTCCTCGCCGGTGACGTGTCGGAGGAGGCGCGGCTGCTCGTCGAACGCACCCGCGAGGCCACGATGCGCGCCATCAAGGCCGTCCGCCCCGGGCGTGAGCTGAACGTCGTCGGCCGGGTCATCGAGTCCTACGCCAAGCGCTTCGGCTACGGCGTGGTCCGCGACTTCACCGGCCACGGCATCGCCCACGAGTTCCACTCCGGGCTGGTCGTGCTGCACTACGACCAGCCCGACGTGCACACCGTCCTCGAGCCGGGGATGACCTTCACCATCGAGCCGATGATCACCCTCGGCGGTATCGACTACGACACCTGGGACGACGACTGGACGGTCGTCACCAAGGACAAGTCGTGGGTCGCGCAGTTCGAGCACACCATCGTGGTGACCGACGACGGCGCGGAGATCCTGACCCTGCCCTGAGGCGGGTCCGCCCGGCGTGGGAGGTCAGGCGGCGGCGCGTTCGCGCAGCAGGGCCAGCGCCTCGTCGGCGTGCTTGTTCATGTCGGTCTCGGACCCGATCTCGGCGAGGACGGCGCGGTCCGGGCCGATCACGAACGTCCTGCGGCGGGTGTGGAAGTTCCCCGGGAGCCAGGCGCGGTAGGCACCGAAGGACCTCGCGACGGTGTGGTCGGCGTCGGACAGCAGCGGGAACCCGAGGCCGTTCGCGGCGGCGAACATGTTCTGCTTGTCCGGCCGGTCCGAGGAGATCCCGACCGGCTGCGCCCCGACCTCGGCGAACTCGGCCGCGAGGTCCCGGAAGTGGCAGGCCTCGGCGGTGCAGCCACCGGTCATCGCGGCCGGGTAGAAGAACAGGACGACGGGCCCGGCGGCCAGCAGGTCGGACAGCCGACGCGGTGCGCCGGCCTCGTCGGGCAGCTCGAAGTCGGTGGCGGTGTCGCCGACGGCCATGGTGTCTCCTCGGGTCGCGGGTGCGGGGTGGGTCAGGAACGTGGGGGCAGCGGGAGGAACCCGCTGGTGCGGCGGACGTAGTCGGCGTAGCCGGGGCGCCGGTCGGCGATGTCGCGTTCCAGCAGCGCCGCGCCGGTGCCCTTCATCAGGTTCGCCGTGATCACGGCGACCCCGACGAGGCCGATCAGCCCGGCCGGGTGGTGCAGGGCGAGGATGCCCAGGCCCCACCAGACGCAGGCGTCGCCGAAGTAGTTGGGGTGGCGGGTGAACCGCCACAGGCCGCGGTCCATCACCTCGCCGCGGTTCGCGGGGTCGGCGGTGAACCGGGCCAGCTGGGCGTCGCCGACGGACTCGAAGGTGAACCCGACCGCCCAGACGAGCACGCCGACCACGGTGACGGCGACCAGCCATCCGGTGGTCGCGGTGCCGTACTGGGCGACCTGCACGGGGAGCGAGACGACCCACATCACCGCGCCCTGGGTGAGGTAGACGCGCCGGCCGATCGAGCCGCGCTCGCGCAGGTCGACGTAACGCCGGTCCTCGGGCTTCCCGTGGTTGCGCCGCGCGATGTGGCGGGCCAGCCGCCCGCCCCACACCGCGACGAGCACGACCACCAGGGCGCGCCGCCAGCCGTCGCCGGTCGGGTCGAGGGCCGTCGCGGTCACCGCGGTGACGAACGCGACCCACACGAACCCGAGCCCCCAGACGACGTCGACGCCGTCGTGCCGGCCGCGCCGCACCCCGATCGCGTACGCGAGGGCCATGAGCACGGCGACGGCGACGGCGGTGACGCCGAGGTTGACGGCCCACGCCGCCCAGGGGAACGGGTTCACTCCGGTCATGCTGTCGCGGCCGGCGACGGCGCGCCCGCCGGGGCGGACCCGACGGCCGGGTCGAGCCCCAGGATCCCGGTGCGGCTGCGCGGGAGCCCGGAGGTGCCGTCGACGCCGGGGCGGACGGTGAGGATCTGGTGCACGCCCATCCGGTTCTCCTCGAACGCCAGCGCGGCACCGGCCAGGTACAGCAGCCAGATCCGCCACTGCTCCTCGCCGATCATCCGGACCGCGGTGTCGCGGTGCGCCTGCAGCGTCTCCAACCAGGGCCGGACCGTCCACACGTAGTGCTCGCGCAGCGAGTGCACGTCGACGATCTCGTGCCCGGCCTGCTCCAGGAACCCGAGGGTCTCACCGAGCGGGCGCATGTACATGTCCGGCGCGACGTAGGCCTCCATGAACGCGCCGCCGCCCGGTGCGGTGTTCGCCCCGACCGACCCGCGCGACATCTGCTGCAGCAGCAGGCGTCCGTGCGGGCGCAGCATGCGGTGCAGCTGTGCGGCGTAGACGCCGTAGTTCTCCTGCCCGACGTGCTCGCCCATCTCGATGGAGGACACGGCGTCGAAGGGCTGCTCGGAGATCTCGCGGTAGTCCTGCAACCGGATCTCCACCCGCTCGGACAGCCCGGCACGGCGGACCCGCTCGACGCCGTAGTCGCGCTGCTGGGCCGAGAGCGTGACGCCGGTGGCGTGCACGCCGTAGTGCTCGGCCGCGTGCACGAGCAGCGAGGCCCACCCGCAGCCGACGTCGAGCAGCCGCATCCCCGGCGCCAGGCCGAGCTTGCGGCAGATCAGGTCCAGCTTGTCGCGCTGGGCGTCGACCAGGGTGTAGTCGGGGCCCTCGTCGCGGGTCCAGTAGCCGCACGAGTACGCCATCTGCGGGTCGAGCAGGAAGGCGTAGAACTCGTTCGACAGGTCGTAGTGGTGGCTGATCGCGTCGCGGTCGCGGCGACGGCTGTGCCGCCGCCCGCCCAGCCGGGCCTCCGACGCCGGCGGCCGCGGCGGGGTGCCGACGGCACCGAGCCGGGCCGCGGTGCCCAGCGCACCCAGCTTCTGACGCAGGTCGAGCGTCGCCGAACCGGTCCCCGGCTTCGTGAGCGCCCAGAACCGGGACAGCCCGTCGGCGACGTCACCGTCGACGGACAGGTCACCGGAGACGAACGCGCGGGCCAGGCCGAGCTCACCCGGCGCCCACAGCAGCCGGCGCAGGGCCCGGCGGCGGTTCACGATCACCGTCGGTGGGTTCGGGTCGGCGGGGGTGCCGGTCCGACCGGCCTCGCTGCCGTCCCAGGCGCGGAGCCGCACCGGGAGCGGGGCGCCGAGGACGTCCTCCAGGAGCGAGGTGAGGCGCTCCGCGGGGGTGGTGGTCATGGGGGCACCTCTCAGAAGGACGGGCGGCGCTGCAGCGAGAACTGGACGACGTCGAGGTAGCCGACGCGGAACCCGGCCTCGCAGTAGCCGAGGTAGAACTCCCACATCCGCCGGAACGTCTCGTCGAAGCCGAGCGCCTCGACCTCGTCCCACCGAGCGAGGAAGCGGGTGCGCCAGTGGCCCAGGGTGCGGGCGTAGTCGTAGCCCAGGCTCCGGCGCTCGGCGACGTGCAGCCCGCCGGTGTGCCGGGCGAGGTTGTCCTCGATGGCCTCGACCGACGGGATGATCCCGCCGGGGAAGACGTACTTGTGGATCCAGGTGTAGTCGTTGCGGGCGACCATCATCCGGTCGTGCGGCATCGTGATCGACTGCAGGCCGACCCGCCCGCCCGGCTTGAGCAGCCGGTCCAGTGCGGCGAAGTACGTCGGCCAGTACTCGACGCCGACGGCCTCGATCATCTCGACCGACACGACGGCGTCGTAGGAGCCCTGGGCCTCGCGGTAGTCGCGCAGCAGCACCTGCACCCGGTCGGCCACGCCCGCCTCGGCGAGCCGCGCCTCGGCGAGGGTCTTCTGCTCCTGCGAGATCGTCAGCGTGGTGACCCGGGCGCCGCGCTGCGCGGCCCGCGTCGCGAGCCCGCCCCAGCCGGTGCCGATCTCCAGCACGTGCATCCCGGCCTCGACGCCCGCCATGTCCAGGATGCCGTCGATCTTGCGTTCCTGGGCGAGGACGAGGTCGTCGGAACCGTCGGCGAACCAGCCGGCGGAGTAGGACATGGTGTCGTCGAGGAACAGCGAGAACAGCTCGTTGGACAGGTCGTAGTGGCGGTGGATGTTCTCCCGCGACCCCTCGACCGAGTTGACCTCGGCGGTGGGCCGGCGGGCCTCGGCGAACCGGCGGCCCAGCCGCTGCAGGGCGGGCGGCACCAGCGTCGACAGCCGGGCGGCGAACGGGGTGAGCAGCCCGGGCAGGTCGGTGGTCGTCCAGTCGCCGACCATGTACGACTCGCCGAAACCGATCTTGGAGTTCGCGCCGAGCCGGTGGAAGAACGCCGACGGGCGCTCGATGCGCATGACCGGCGAGGTCGGGCCGCCCGCACCGAGCCGCTCCCCGCCGGGGAACACCACACGCACCGGCAGCGACCGGACCGCGTTGCGGAACAGCGACTCCGCGATCCGGGCCTTGGCCGGAGCCACGGGCGGTGTCGCCAGACCGGGCCACACACCCTCGTTGGGGCGGGGCACGGCGTGCGTGCGGGGCCGGGTGCCGCGCGCGCCACCGGAGGTGGGCACGGCGATCCCGTCGTGCTGCATGGTCATCGCGTGACCCCTTCCTGGTGCTGATCCTGTGTGGAGTGTTCGTCGGGGAGGCCTGCGCGGTTCTGTGGTGGCCGGGCCGGTTTCGGCACGACCGGCAGCTTCGTCCACAGCGCGATGCCGTGCCGCCGGATCAGCGCCGCGGTCCGCTGGGTGACGAGCGGGCGGCGCAGCACCGTGCGCGCCACCTGCCGGGTGGTCGCGGGCCTGCGGATCCCCGCCAGGGTGGCGACGAACGCGGGCGCACCGTCCTGGTGCAGCGTGATCGCGATGCCGAGCCGGTCGTCGGGCTCGGGCAGGCGCATCGTGTAGTGGCCGTCGACCGTGAGGAACGGCGAGACGTAGAACTCCTTGTCCACGCCCGCCCGCCCCGACGGGTCGGGGTGCAGCAGGTAGCAGTGCCGCTCGCCGTAGGTGTTGTGCACCTCCGCGACCACGCAGGCGAGGGTGCCGTCGGCGCGGTGGCACCAGAACACCGAGATCGGGTTGAACACGTAGCCGAGCACCCGGGCGTGGGCGAGCATCAGGACCCGGCCCCCGGCCAGGTCGATGCCGTGCGCGGCCAGGTAGGTGTCGACGTTCTCCCGGATCCCGCGCTCCGGGTCCCCGAGGTGGTCGCGGGCGTCGAAGCGCGCGAACGGGCGCAGCCAGAACGGCAGCCGCGGCAGCGCGTCCAGGTCGACGAGCCAGTAGTAGATCGGGTGCGAGAACGCCGTCTCCAGGTCGCGCCGGCGGGCGTGACGGACCTCGGCGTCGTAGAGCGCCGGGGTGCTCACCAGCTCACCCCGAGCGCGCGGGCGGCGCGCACGCCCGAGGCGCAGCCGTCCTCGTGGAAGCCCCAGCCGTGGTAGGCACCGGCGTAGGCGGTGACCGGGGTGTTCAGCTCCGGCAGGCGGCGCTGGGCGGCCACCGAATCCGGCGTGTACACCGGGTGCTCGTAGGTCATCCGCGCGACGACGGCGTCCGGGTCGATCCGCCCGGCGCCGTTCAGCGTGACCACCCAGTCGTCGGGGTCGGTGAGGCGCATCAGCCGGTTCATGTCGTAGCTGACCAGGACCGGGGCCGCGGTGCCCTCGGATCCGCCCGGCCCGCCCGTGGCATCCGCGCAGGCGGGCTTGAGATAGTTCCAGGACGCCCGGGCGCCGGGTCGGCGCGGCAGCAGCGAGGTGTCGTGGTGCAGCCAGGTCTCGTTGCGGGAGTAGGTGAACGCCCCCAGCACGGCCCGCTCGTCGGCGGTGGCGCCGTCGCCGAGGACCGCCAGCGCCTGGTCGGGATGGGTCGCGAGCACGACGTGGTCGAACGCGGCGACGGCGTCGGCGTCGTCGCGGACCTCGACGCCCGCGGTCGAGCGCAGGACCGAGCGGACCGGCGTCGCGGTGCGCACCGCCGGGAGCTGCTTGACGACACGGTCCACATAGGAGCGGGACCCGCCGGTGACGGTCCGCCACTGCGGAGAGCCGCCGATCCCGAGCATGCCGTGGTGGTCGAGGAAGGTGAACAGGTAGCGCGCCGGGTAGTCCAGCGAGAGCGCCGCGCCCGCCGACCACACGCAGGACACCACCGGGATCATGAAGTGCTGCACGAAGTAGCGGGAGTAGCCGCCGATCGCGAGGAACGCCCCGAGCGTGGTGAGATCCGGCGCCGCCGCCCGCTCCTCGTACGCGAGAACCCGGCGTGCGTGCCGGTGGAACCGCACGACCTCGCCGAGCATCCGCAGGTAGGCCGGCCGGGCCACGTTGGAGGCCTGCGGGAACAGACCACCCAGCTTGCGGGCACCGGCGTACTCCAGCCCGCAGCCGTCGCAGCGCACCGACATCGACATGTCGGAGTCCTGGGTGGACACCCCCAGCTCGCCGAACAGGCGCAGCAGGTTCGGGTAGGTGCGGTCGTTGTGGACGATGAACCCGGAGTCGACGTGGGTGGTCCCGCCGTCCGACGACGCCAGCTCGTGGGTGTGGGCGTGCCCGCCGGGGCGGGCGTCGGCCTCGTACAGCGTCACGTCGTGGCTGCGGGACAGCAGGTAGGCGGCCGTCAGACCGGACACCCCGCTGCCGACCACGGCGACGGTCGGACGCGCCTGCGGTGCACTCACCTGTCAACTCCTTCGAGGGCGACCCGCAGCCCGGCCGGGGCGGGTTCCGCCATGGCGTTCGCGATGACCGGGTCACGGGGTTCGGCCCCGAGCTCGCCGAGTGCGAAACGTCGCACCAGGGAGGTCCAGTCACCGGCGCGGCGGAGCATGGCGTGGCCGTCGCCGAGCACGTCGAAGCGGGCGACCCGGTCGGTCACCGACCGGGCGCGCAGGGCGTAGGCGTAGGACGCCGCGGGGTCGGTCATCCGCTCCCGGTCACCGTGGGCGATCAGCACCGACCGCCCGGCGAGCTGGTCGACCGGGTCGGAGCCCTCCAGCCAGGGGGCGAGCCCGCACACCGCGACGACGCCGGGGGCGCCCGCCGCCCGCAGCACCGCGCGGGCACCCATCGAGTGCCCGACGAGCACGACCGGGCGTCCCGGGTAGCGGCGCGCGAGCTCGTGGACGGCCCACTCGGCGTCGCGGTAGGCGTCCATGGCCGGGCCGTTCCAGCCCTTCAGCCGGTAGCGCAGCAGGTGCACCGCGACGCCCGAGCCCACCTCGGTCCGATGGGCGCGCCCGCCGCGCTCCAGGGAGTGCGCGAACGGCAGCATGCGCAGCAGTGCCAGCCCGCGCCGGGCGGGCGCCGTGGAGTGCGACTTCCCGCCGTGGGCGACCAGCACGACACCGGCCGGTTCGGGGTGTCGGTCGCCGGCCTTCTCCAGCCACGGACTCGGATCGGGCACGGGGCGCCTCGCAGGGGACGGGGTGCACGGGGCACCGGGACGGTCTCGGCGCGTGTTCGTCCGGCGACCCGGTGGTGGACGGTCGGTGGGACCGTCCTCACATCGGGTCGGCCCGGACACGGTCCGCGACCGGTGCGTACCCGTCGACCCTAGATCGGGTCCGCAGTACCTTGCTCGTCGAGACATCTCGGCGCGCGGGGATCGCTCGAACGGGTGAGGTCTGTGTCACCCCCGGTGGTCACGGCCGGGGTGGGTAGGACCACGGGCACACCCGGTCGTCGTGAGGGGCGAAGATGGTCGTGCGCCCGGGACCGGGCGCTGCGGACGGACGGGCGGGGAGAGGACGACGACGATGGGCGTGCCACCGGAGCTGACGGTGTGGCAGAAGGTCGTGGCGACGGTGCGACGCCGGCGTCGCGGGTCGGGCTTCTGGTTCGGGCTCGCGATCGCGGTGATCTGGCCGTTCGTCGTCTTCGGGACCCGGCTGGGCTGGCGCGGCGCGGAGCACCTGCCGCGCACCGGCGGCGCCCTGCTGGTCGGCAACCACGTCTCGTTCTCCGACCCGATCTTCGACATCGCCTTCGGCACGGCGCACGGCCGGATCCCGCGGTTCCTGGCCAAGGGTGAGCTGTGGTCGGTGCCGGTGGTGAAGTGGGTACTCGGGCACGGCGGGCACATCCCGGTGTACCGGTCGTCGAAGCGGGCGGCGGAGTCGTTCACCGGCTCGATCGACGCCCTGGAGCGCGGGGAGATCGTCGCGATCTACCCGGAGGGCACCTACACCCGCGACCCCGGGCACTGGCCGATGAAGCCGAAAAACGGCGTCGCCCGGATCGCGCTGCGCTCCGGCGCCCCGGTGATCCCGATGGCGAACTGGGGCACCCAGGACTTCCTGCCCGCCGACGGGAAGCCGACGCCGTTCCCGCGCAAGCGGGTCACGGTCGCGCTGGGCCCGCCGGTGGACCTCTCGGAGTTCGCCGGGAAGCCGCTCACGAAGACCACCTTAGACGCGGCCACCGCGAAGATCATGGACGCGGTGACCGGGCTGCTCGAGGAGCTGCGCGAGGAGACCCGCCCGGCGACGCCGTACGACCCGGAGGCGCGGCCGCGCCCGGAGGCGCCCGGCGACCCGCTCGACCCGGCCGAGCGCGCCGCCGGCTGAGCCTCAGATCTCCAGCCCCAGCAGGGCGTTCTCGATGACCTCGGGCAGCGCCGGGTGGATCCAGTACTGCCCGGTCGCGATCTCGGAGACCGTCTGGCCGAACACCATCGCCTGGATCAGCTGCTGGACCAGCGTCGACGCCTGCGGCCCGAGCAGGTGCGCGCCCAGCAGCCGTCCGGTGCCCTTCTCCGCGACCAGCTTGCAGATGCCGGTGCGGTCCTCCATCGCCCAGCCGTAGGCGACGTCGCCGACGTTCTGCACCTTGACCGCGATGTCGAACCCGGCGTCGCGGGCCTCGGTCTCGGTCATGCCGACCGAGGCGATCTGCGGCTCGGTGAACACCGCGGCCGGGACGAAGTCGTGGTTGGTGGCGCGCAGGTCGTCCGGGTGCGCCAGGTTGTGCCCGACGATCTTGGCCTCGTGGTTGGCCACGTGCTTGAGCTGGTGGGGCGAACTCACGTCGCCCAGCGCCCACACGCCCGCGGCGGAGACGCTGCGCTGGTACTCGTCGACGGCGACCCGGCCGTCGGCGTGCACGGTCACGCCGCCCCGGTCCAGGTCCATCCGGTCGCCGTTGGGCATCCGGCCGGTGGCGACGAGCAGCGTGTCGGCGACGACGGTGGAGCCGTCGTCGAGGGTGATCTCCACCTCGCCGGGGCCGCCGCTGCCGTCGCCGGACAGCGCGGTGACCTGACGGCCCAGCCGGCAGTCCCAGCGGGCGGTGGCGACCTCGGTGAACCGGTCGGACAGCGTGTCGTCGAGGTGGCGCAGCAGCTTCGGTCCGCGGGCGATCACGGTGACCTCGGCGCCGAGCGCGGAGAACACGTGCGCGAACTCGGACGCGATGTAGCCGCCGCCGAGGATCGCGAGCCGGCGCGGGACGTCGTCGATCCGCATCACGGTGTCGGAGGTCTCGAACGGCACACCGGCGTCGCGGACCAGCGGCGGGATGCTCGGCCGCGACCCGGCGGCGATGACGATCCGGTCGCCGGTGACGGTGTCGGTGCCGGAGCCGTCGGTGCGCTCGACGCCCAGCTCGCGCTCGCCGGTGAAGCGGGCGTGCCCGAAGTACACGGTGACGTTGGGGCTGCGGTCGACCCGGTAGGAGCGCCCACCGTCGGAGATCGGGTCGATCCGGCCGAACACCCGGTCCCGGATGTCGGCCCAGCGGATCTTGTCGACGGTGCCGTCGACGCCGTAGGTGTGCGCGTGCCGGATGGTCTCGGCGACGTCCGCGGCGTAGACGTACATCTTGGTCGGGATGCAGCCGACGTTCAGACAGGTCCCGCCGAACACCCCGTGCTCGACGATCGCGACGTCGAGATCGGCGAAGCGTTCGTCGATGAAGGTGTTTCCGGAACCGGTGCCGATGACGACCAGATCATGGTGGGCCACGTCGCGAGGCTAACCGCTTCCGCGGGCCCGCGACGCTCTGGTACCCCTCTGCGGATGACCGTTCCCACACCGGCCGCGGCGACCCCGACCCTGCACCGCGCCTGGGCCGCCGACCTCGACCCGGCCACCCTGTACGCGCTGCTCGCGCTGCGCACCGCGATCTTCGTCGTCGAGCAGGAGTGCCCCTACCAGGAGCTCGACGGGCGCGACCTCGAACCGCGCACCCGGCACCACTGGCTGGCCGACGGCGGCACGGTCGTCGCGACCCTGCGGCTGCTGGCCGATCCCGGCGGGGTGCTGCGGATCGGCCGGGTCTGCACCCGCGCCGACGCGCGCGGACGTGGGCTGGGGCACCGGCTGATGGACTCGGTGCTCGCCGAGGTCGGGGACCGCCCCTGCGTGCTCGACGCCCAGGAGGTCCAGGAGCCGTTCTACGCGCGGCACGGATTCGTGCCGGCGGGGGAGCGGTTCGTCGAGGACGGCATCCCGCACGTCCCGATGGAGCGCCGCCGCTCCTGAGCGGGGCTCGGCCCGCGGCCCGCCTGCGTGCACCGCGACCGGTTCGAGCGCGTCGCGCAGCCGGCGGGCCGGCGCGCCGCCGGTCACCGCGCCGGCCGGCCCGACCCCGTCCGGTGCGGCGGCGAAGAAGATCCGGACGGCTTCGGCGTGGTCCACGTGCGCTCCCCGCGGGGTCCGGCGTCGCTGCCGGCCCGACGGCAGGTCCTCGGCCGGTGGGGCACGACCGGACGACGGGCGTGCCCCGCGCGTCGCCGTCGCCGGGACGCCGAGTGCGCGATACTCCCGCGCGTGCCCGGACCCAGAGGGTGCACGAGCGGACACGCTGGGAGAGGAAGGCGGAACGGATGAGCGACGACCGACGGGGCGGCGACTCCCCGGCCTGGGGTCGGGTCGGACCGGAGGACCCGACGGCGGACCCGGCGACCCATCCGGCGCTGCGCACACCCGACCCCACGGCCGATCAGCCGACCGTGGCGGTGCCGGTGGAGGGCGGCGGCCCGGACTCCGAGGCCACCACCGAGAAGCGCGCGATCCCGCACACCCGCACCGGCGGGCTGTGGGCCGCGCTGATCCTCTCGGCGGTCGTGCTGATCTTCCTGCTGGTGTTCATCCTGCAGAACACCGAGCCGGTCGCGATCAACTTCCTGTGGCTGACCGGGACGCTGCCCACCGGGGTGGCGCTGCTGTTCGCCGCGATCGCCGGGATCCTGCTGGTCGCCGTGCCCGGGACGGGCCGGATCCTGCAGCTGCGCCGGCAGGCGCGCCGGGGCTGACCGCACGGGGCGCGGCCGGCGATGCGGCCGCGACCCGGGTGGAGGTCAGCGCCGGCGACGCGGCCGGTCGGTGCGCGCGGCCCCGCCCGCGGCCGGGCGGCGGCGGGGTGCCGGCTTCGGCGGCTTGGCGACGACGATCGGCTCGCCGGACGGCTCCCGCGCTCCGGTCACGCGGACCAGGTCGGGGTGACCCGGGCGGACCGTCGAGACCTCGGCGGAGACCCCGGCCTGGCGGGTGAGCAGGTCCACCTCGGCGCGCTGCTCGGGCATCGCCAGCGTCACGACGACACCGTCCTCACCGGCCCGGGCGGTACGCCCGGCACGGTGCAGGTAGGCCTTGGGGTCGGCGGGCGGATCGACGTGCACGACGAGCCCGACGTCGTCGATGTGGATGCCGCGGGCCGCGACGTCGGTCGCGACGAGCACCGGCACCGCACCGGAGCGGAAGTCGTCGAGCGCGCGGTTGCGCTGGCTCTGCGAGCGGCCACCGTGCAGCGGGCCGGCGGCGACGCCCTCGCGGCGCAGCACCCGCACCATCCGGTCGGCGCCGTGCTTGGTGCGCACGAACAGGATCGTGCGGCCCTCCCGGGCGGCGATCTCGGCGACGACGCGGGACCGGTCGTCGCGGTCGACGACGAGCACGTGGTGCTCCATCGTCGCGACGCTGCCGGTCGGCGGGGCGACCGAGCGGGTCACCGGGTCGGTGAGGTGGCGCCGGACCAGCGTGTCGACGTCACCGTCGAGGGTTGCGGAGAACAGCAGACGCTGCCCGTCGGCGGGGGTGCGGTCGAGGATCGCGCGGACCTGGGGCAGGAAGCCCATGTCGGCCATGCGGTCGGCCTCGTCCAGCGCGGTGATCGTGACCTCGGACAGGTCGCAGGTGCGCTGCTGCAGGTGGTCGGCCAGCCGGCCCGGGGTGGCGACCAGCAGGTCGACCCCGCGCCGGAGCTCGGCGACCTGCTTGTTCATCGACATCCCGCCGACGATGTCGGTCACCCGCAGGTCGACCGCCTTCGCCAGCGGAGCCAGGACCTCGACGACCTGGGTGGCGAGCTCGCGGGTCGGGACCAGCACCAGGCCGCGCGGGGCGGTCGGGCGGGAGCGCTCCCCGGCCAGGCGGGCCAGCAGCGCGAGCCCGAAGGCGAGGGTCTTGCCGGACCCGGTCTGGCCGCGTCCGAGCAGGTCGCGCCCGGCGAGGGTGTCGGGCAGCGTGGCCGCCTGCACCGGGAACGGGGCGGTGAAGCCCTGCTCGGCCAGTGCCGTGGTCAGGCGCTCGGGCAGGCCCAGCTCGGCGAACGACGGCATGCCGTCCTCGGGCTCGACCCACTGCGGCTCCGGCTCCGCCTTCGGGGCGGCGACGGCGGCGGCGCGGGCCGGGGCCGGACGCGACGCTGCGGCGGCGCCACCACC
>NZ_JAMXSG010000189.1:0-11408 GCF_024124365.1 Pseudonocardia sp. McavD-2-B | reverse complement strand
TGGGCCCCGCAGATCTCATGCTGGACCTCAACCGAGTCGAGCGAGCAGGGCGATGACCCAGCGGCACCTCGGGCGCATCGGCAACCCAATCACGATCACCGACACCCGGAGGGTGGACCAGTGAGCCCCCGCACCCTGCCCCGCCGCATCGCGATCGCCTGCCAGGGCGGGGGCAGCCACACCGCGTTCACCGCGGGCGTCCTGGCCCGGCTGCTGCGCTCGGACGCGCTCGGCTCCGCCGCGGACCCGGCCGAGGTCGTCGCGATCTCGGGCACCTCGGGCGGCGCGATCTGCGCACTCGTCGCCTGGGACCGGCTGCGCGACGGCCAGACCCCCGACCGGCGCGAGGCCGCGGCGACGGCACTGGAGGAGTTCTGGGCCGACAACGCCGCCCGCACCCCGCTGGAGCGCCTCACCAACCTGGGCGTGGTGACGGCGGGTGCGCTGCAGGGGCTGGGGCTCGTCCCGGCGGGCACCCCGTACCTGGTGCCGCGCCCGTTCGACGGCACCCGCCAGTTCCTCGACCTGGTCTCGCGGCACGTCGACTTCGCCGCCATCGGTCCGGACCCGGCAGGCACCGCGCCGCTGCTGCTGCTCGGCGCCGTCGACGTGCTGACGGGGGAGTTCCGGGCGTTCTCCAGCCGCACCGACACCCTGACCGCCGAGACCGTGCTCGCCTCGGCCGCGATCCCCACCCTGTTCCGCGCGGTGCACACCGCGGGCGGCGTCCACTGGGACGGGCTGTTCTCGCAGAACCCGCCCACCCGCGACCTGCTCGACACCGACCCCGACGAGCTGTGGGTCGTGCAGATCAACCCGTCGGAGATCGACGACGAGCCGCGCAGCCCGATCGAGATCGCCGACCGGCGCAACGCACTGGCCGGCAACCTGTCGCTCAATCAGGAGCTCGGGTTCATCGAGACGATCGACCGGCTGCTCGCCGACGGGAGCCTCGGCCCGGACTCGGGCTACCGGCAGGTGACCGTCCGGGTGCTGGAGATGCCGGCCGGCGCGGTGCGGTCCCGGCTGCTCGGTGCCGCCTCCAAGATCGACCGCGACGTCGCGTTCCTCGACCACCTGCAGCGCCGGGGCGCCGCCGCGGCCGACCGGTTCCTCGGCGCGCTGGCCTTCGAACGGGCGGTGCGCGACGGCGACCCGGTCGCGCTCGCGGCCGCCGTCACCCCGGACGCGACCCTGACCTCGGCCGCACCGTTCCGGGAGCGGCCGTCCCCGGTGCCGTTGCTCGCCCACCTCGGCGAGCTGCTCGACGGGGAGTTCACCGTCGACCCGACCCGCAAGCAGGTCGCCCGCGACACCGCGGAGTGGGCCGTGCGGGTGCACCGTGACGGCGGTGTCACCGACGGGCGGGCCGAGGCCGACCTCGACGACGACGGCCGGGTCGTCGCGCTGCGGCTCGGGCCACGCCCCTGACCCCGGGCCCGGGGTCAGAACGGGATCAGCGGCACCACGACCAGCCGCGCCAGCAGCACGGCCACGAACACGATCAGCACCGACAGGTCGAGCCCGACCGCGCCCATCCGGACCGGCTGGACGCGGCGGCGGATCGGGGCGACGACCGGCTCGGTCAGGCCGTGGGTGATGCGGCGGGCGGTGTCGAGCACGGCGCCGCCGCGCCCGGAGCCGAGCACGTCGATCCAGTCCACGACGACCCGGGCGACCAGCACGAGCTGGAACAGCCCCAACAACCAGGACAGCAGGTAGGCGACCATGTCTCCATCGTCCCCTTTCCGGCTGAGAGTCCGGTGAGAGACGGCTGAGACCGGGGACCGGTACCGGGCTCAGACCTCGACCAGGACCGTGAACGGGCCGTCGTTGACCGACTCCACGGCCATCTGCGCGCCGAACTCCCCGGTCCCGACGGTGGCGCCGCGCCCGCGCAGCGCGGCCACCACCGCGTCGACGACCGGCTCGGCGTCCTGCGGGCGGGCCGCCGCCGACCAGGACGGCCTGCGTCCCTTGCGGGTCCCGCCGTACAGGGTGAACTGGCTGACCACGAGCAGCGGGGCATCGGAGTCCGCGCACGAGCGCTCGTCGCGCAGGATGCGCAGCTCGTGCAGCTTGCGGGCCATCGTGTCGACCTTCCGCGCGGTCGCGGCGGGGTCGGTGCCGACGTCGTCGGCGTGCACGCCGAGCAGCACCAGCAGCCCGGGCCCGATCTCACCGGACACCCGCAGCGGTGTGCCGTCGGGCGCCTCGACCGTCACCGACGCCCGTCGTACGCGGGCGACGACGGCCCTCACCCGACCGGCCCCGACGGCGACGCGGCCGCGGTCCGCGCGGGCACCGGGTGCGGCCAGCCGTCGACCGGCTGGAGCAGGCCGTGCCGGACGAACTCCCGCACCGCGGGCAGCGTCGCCGCGACGAGCGCGTCGACCGGCAGGTCGTGGGCGTAGGACAGCAGCGCGAGCAGCTCGGACAGCGGCAGGTCGCCACGGCAGCCGGCCAGCAGCGCCGCGGCCGGGGCGTCGACGGGGTGTTCCCAGCCGGGGCCGCCCCAGCGGCGCACGGTCGTCGACAGCTCGGCCCAGCCGCCGTCCGGGTCGACCGACGAGGCCGACTCGAGCACCGTCTCCGGGGCGAGCAGCAGCCGTGCGCCGAGCAGGTCCTCGTCGCGGGTGTGGGCGCGCAGCCAGTCCACCCGGTCCAGCCAGCCGGTCATCTCCCGGCCCAGGCCCTCGCCCAGCTCGCCGGGCAGGTCCTCGACCACGACGGTCGGCTCGCCGTCGGTGCGGCGCAGCATGAGGAAGCCGAACCCGACCCCCTCCACCCGCTCGGCGGCCATCCAGTCCAGCCACGCCCCGGCCTGCTCGCGGGCCGCCCGGGAGGTCGGGACCAGCCCGGCGTCGCGCTGCCAGGTGCCGACGTGCAGGCCCGGATCGACGACCTCGCGCTGCAGGACCCAGGCGTCGACGCCGTCGGGCAGCCAGGACCGCACCCGGTCCGGCCAGTCCTCGCCGCGCACGTGCAGCCACGACCCCAGCAGCTGCGCGACCCCGCCCGGGTTGAGCAGGCCGGGCAGCTCACCCAGCAGTCCGGCCAGCGCGGAGTCCCCGGCCGCACCGGAGTCGCGGTAGACGTAGTCCACCCGCGGCGGGCCCGGCACGAACGGCGGGTTGGACACCACCTGGTCGAAGCGCTCCCCGGCCACCGGGGCGAACCACGGGCCCTCGCGCAGGTCGACCTCCACCCCGGACAGCCCCAGCGACAGCCGGGCCAGCGCCAGCGCGCGCGGCAGCACGTCGGTCGCGGTGACCCGCAGCGCGTGCCGGGAGCCGTGCAGCGCCTGCACCCCGCAGCCGGTGCCCAGGTCGAGCAGGGTGCCGACCGGGCGGCGGACGGTCGCCGCGGCCAGCGTCAGCGACGCCCCGCCGACGCCGGTGACGTGCTCGCGGTCCTGCCGCGCGGCCGGGGTGTCGATGTCGGACACCACCCACCAGTCGGTGCCCGGCTCGCCGTCGGCGCCGGGGCCCTCGCCGTAGGGGCGCACGTCCAGCGCGGCCCGGATGCCCTCCGGGGTGCGGCGCAGGATACGGCCCTCCAGCAGCGGGTCCAGGTCGCCGAGCGCCGCGGTCACCGCCGGCTCGGGCTCGGTGTCCTCCAGCAGGAACAGCCGCACCAGGGTGCCGAGCTCCCCGCCGTCGCGGCTGGCCCGGGCGGCGGGCTCCGGCTCGCCGCGGGTCAGCGCGTCGTGCGCGGAGCGGCCCAGCAGGGCGCGCACGCCGTCCGGGGTGTAGCCGGCGTCGAGCAGACAGCCGCGGACGCGTTCGATGTCACCGGCGTCGAGATGGGGGAGCACCCCCCCATTGTCGCGTGCCATCCTGTGCGGCATGAGCGGGATCTGCATCGCCCAGGAACCGGAGGCCGACGCGCTGCTGGAACGCGAGCCCCTCGCGCTGCTGATCGGCATGCTGCTCGACCAGCAGATCCAGATGGAGGTCGCGTTCCGCGGCCCGCTGAAGCTGCACGAGCGCCTCGGCGGGCTCGACGTGCGCGTCATCGCCGACCACGACCCCGAGGGTTTCGCGACGCTGGCGACCACCCCGCCCGCCATCCACCGCTACGGCGGCTCGATGGCCAGGCGGGTGCAGGAGATGTGCCGCGCGATCGTCGAGGACTGGGACGGGGACCCGGCCGCGATCTGGACCCGCGACGACCCCGACGGGCGCGAGGTGCTGCGCAGGCTCAAGGCGCTGCCCGGCTACGGCGAGCAGAAGGCGAAGATCTTCGTCGCGATCCTCGGCAAGCAGTACGGGGTCACCCCGGACGGCTGGCGGGAGGCCGCCGGGGACTACGGCGCCGACGGCACCCGGCTCTCCGCGGCCGACGTCGTCGACTCCCGGACCCTGCTCGAGGTGCGCGACACGAAGAAGGCGATCAAGGCGGCGGCGCGCGAGAAGAAGGCCGCTGCGGCGAAGTGATCCGCCGGCAGGGCTAGCATCACGGACGTGCACAAGGTTCCGGAGGCGCTCGCCGGCGCACGCGTGATCGACCCGGACCAGGTCTGCGACGCCGTCGCGGTGCTCGCCGACGCCACCAAGGTGGCCGAGGTCGCGACCGTCCTGGACGTCCTGGGCGAGGTCAACCGCCTGTCGCTGCTGCTCGCGCTGCAGCATGCCGGGGACCTCTGCGTCTCCGACCTCGCCGTCGCCGTCGGGATGAGCGACTCGGCCGTCTCGCACGCGCTGCGCCTGCTGCGCGCGCACGGCATGGTCACCGCCCACCGCGAGGGGCGGCTGGTCCGCTACCGGCTGACCGACGGGCTCGCCCGCCGCGTGCTGGAGATCGTGTCGGCGGTCGCCGTCGCCCCGGGCGCGCTGCACGCGCACGGCGCCGACGACGGGGACGCGTCGTGACGCCCGCGATGATCGAGCAGGTCCGCCCGCCGGTCCCGGCCGAGAAGCTCGACCACGAGATCGCCCGGCTGCTCGACGCCCTCCAGTCGGTCTACGACGACGGCTGGTACCCCGAACTCGAGGTCGTGCGCCCCTGGTCGACGCACAACCCACGCATCTCCGGGGAGTTCGCCCGGCCGTGCGCTATCCGCCGCTACCTGCACCGGGAGCTGCGCGGCCTGCTCGCCGCCGGGGCCACCGTCACCGCCCGCGCGGCCCGCCCGGCCCGGGCGTTCACCGACCCGGAGTTCTTCGCCGCGCTCGACGAGGACCGCTTCGACCTGCGGGTCAAGAAGCTGTTCCTGTTCGGCCCGGAGCGCATGGCGCTCTCGCTGGACCGCCTCTCGCACTACACCGGCACCCCCGCCGAGTCCTTCCAGCGGCACGTGCTGTTCACCAACTACGCGATGCACGTCGAGTCGTTCCTGGAGCGCTTCCCCGACGCCGAGCGGCCCGACCGCGCCGGCGTCCAGATGCCCGCCTACCACCACGCGGGCGCCGACGGCGACGGCGTGACCCTGGTGAACATCGGCGTGGGCCCGGCCAACGCCAAGACCGTCACCGACCACCTCGCCGTGCTCCGCCCGGACACCATGATCATGATCGGGCACTGCGGGGGCCTGCGGAACCGCCAGGAGCTGGGCGACTTCGTGCTGGCCACCGCCTACCAGCGGGCCGACCACGTGCTCGACGAGGTGCTCCCGGCCGACGTGCCGGTCATCCCGAGCATCCGGCTCAACGGCTACCTGATGGATGCGCTCGGCGCGGCCGAGGCGACCTGGCGGCCGGGGGTCGTGCACACCACCGACAACCGCAACTGGGAGTTCAACCAGGCCGCGACGCTGCACCGGATGCGGCTGGCCCGCGCCGTGGCGGTGGACATGGAGTCCGCGACGATCGCCGCCAACGGGTTCCGCTACCGGATCCCGAACGCGACGCTGCTGTGCGTGTCGGACAAGCCGCTGCACGCCGAGCCCAAGCTGGCCGGCGGCGCGCGGGCGTTCTACGAGGCGAGCAAGCGCAAGCACCTCGGGATCGCACTGGACGCGCTGGACCGGGTCCGCGACGAGCACCCCGACGGCCTGCCCGGCTCCGAGGTCCGCTCCGCCGACGAGCCGCTGCTCGGCAACGGGCCCGACGGCGCCTGACCGGCGGCCCGGGCACGGCGGGGGTCAGAGCGGCCGCGTGTACCCGGCCCGGTCGGGCTCGTAGCCCAGCCGCGCCAGGAACCGGTGCGGCCCGTCCCCGGCGGTGTCCCCGGCCCGCGCCAGGACGGCGCCGCGGGCCCGCCCGTGCTCGTGCGCCCACTCCACCAGCGCCGACCCGACCCCGCGCCGTCGCCACCCGACGGCGACCCGCAGCCCCTCGACCTGCAGCCGGGTCGCGCCGCGCAGGGCGGGCCCGGGCAGGATCGTGAGCTGCACGGTCGCGACCACCCGGCCGTCGCCGGCGCGGGCGACCGCGAGGAACCGGCCGGGGTCGCGGTCCAGGGCGTCGAAGGCCTCCTCGTAGGGCGCCAGGTCCGGGTCGTCGGCGTCGGCGTCCCCGGAACCCGACAGCAGCGCGACGACCGCCGCGAGGTCGGCCCGGGTGGCCCGGTCGACGACGAGCCGGTCCCCGGCCAGCACGACGTCCGCCCCCGCCGGGTGGGCGCTGGACCGGACGCCGTCGACGACCCGGTCCAGCCAGGCGCCGACGTTCTCCCGTGCCTCGTCGGTGTCGGGGTAACGGCAGCGCAGGTGCAGGCCCGCCTCGTCGAGGACGAACCACACCATCACGCCGTCGGCGTCGCCCGCCGAGCTGACGTACTGCGCGTCCAGCCCGGCGTGGTCGATGCGCACCGGCAGCCGTCGCAGGTCCAGCCAGGAGATCGCGAACATGCCGGGCGCCTCGGGCATCCCGCCCCACGGGGCCAGCACGTCGTCGAGCGGCCAGGAGCCGAGCCGCACGGCCTCGCGGACGGCGTCGGCGCAGGCCCGCGGATCCGGGTCGCGCGCGTCGATCACCGCGTTCGTGATGAACCAGCCGACCGAGCCGTGCCAGCGGTCGTCGTAGCGGCTGTGCACGGGGAACACCGCGCGCAGCGGGGCGTGCGCCAGCTCCCGGGTGGTGCGGGTCATGACCGAGGTGACCAGTGCCAGCGTCGAGACCCCGGACCCGCGCGCCCGGCGCTCGAACAGCGCGCAGTCGTCGACGCCGAGCACGTCACGCACCTCGACGCGCTCCGGGGGAGCGGGGGTGAGCTCGCCCAGCGGCAGCGGGAAGCGGGGCATCACGTCGCCGCCCGCGGCCAGGATCTCGGCCCAGCGCTGCCGGACCCCGTCGGGCGCCGGCTCCCGGCCGGCCAGGGCGGCGGTGTGCTCGGCGAAGGGGCGCACGGTGCCGGGCGGCAGCGTCCCGCCCAGGCCCTGCACGAGGTCGCGCAGGACCACCAGCAGCGACCACATGTCCACGTGGGCGTGGTCGGCGGCCACGACGAGCGTCGGCCGGTCCGCGGTGAGGATCACGCAGAGCCGGTGCGACGGCGCCGCGTAGGGGGTGCAGCGCTCGTCGAGCATCCGGCGGACGGCGTCGTCGACGGCCTGGCCGGGCGCGACCGGGTGGGTGACCCAGCGGCCGGGACGCAGGTCCACCTCGTGCAGCCGGGGGCCGTCCGGGCCGGGGGAGAACACCGTGCGCAGCGTCCCGTGCCGGCGCAGCACCGCCAGCCAGGCCCCGGCCAGCACGTCGAGGTCCACCGCGGGCAGCCGGCAGGTGATCGCCATCCACGAGCCCGGCCGGTCCCCGCGGCCGACATGGCGGCGCTGGTCGAACGAGACCGGGACCGGGTGCCCGGTCCGGCCGACGGCGACGTCGTAGCCGAGCAGCGTCCCGTAGGGCAGGCGCAGGTGCGTCACGCTCGTCAGCCGCATGGCCATAACCTAGGCCGACGAAGATCGGGAGGCGTAGCGCATGGCCACGTTCGGGATCGCCGGGGCGACACTGGACTTCGACGTCCGCGACACCTCCGGCGGTCCGGCGGTGGTGGCGCTGCACGGCCTCACCTCCAGCCGTCGCCGTGAGGCCCTGATGCGGCTCGACATCGCCTCCCGGGTCGAGGGCGTCCGGCTGCTGCGCTACGACGCGCGCGGCCACGGCCGCTCCGGTGGTACCACCGATCCCGCGGACTACCGGTGGCCCGCGCTGGCCCGGGACCTGCTGGGGCTGCTCGACCACGTCGTGCCGGGGGAGCGGGTGCACGGGGTCGGGCCGTCGATGGGCGCCGGGACGCTGCTGCACGCCGCGCTGGCCGACCCGGCCCGGTTCGCCAGCCTCACCCTGATGCTGCCGCCGACCGCCTGGGGAACCCGCCGCGCCCGGTCCCGCGACTACGAGCGGTCCGCGTCGGCCGTGGAGGCCGACGGTGTCGCGGCGCTCGACGCCGGTGCCGACGACGCGGACCTGCCCCCGGCCGCCCGGGGCCGCCCGCGGACCGGGCCCGACGTGCGCGCCGACCTGCTCCCGGCGATCCTGCGCGGCGCGGCCGCCACCGACCTCCCCGCACCGGAGGAGCTGGAGCGGATCACGGTGCCGGTGCAGGTACTGGCCTGGACCGGGGACCCGGGCCATCCGGAGTCCACCGCGCAGACCCTGCGGGAGCGGCTGCCCGCGGCCGCGCTGTCGATCGCGGCGACCCCGGACGACGTCGTCTGGTGGTCGCGGCTGCTCGCCGCGCGGCTGCGCCGCTGGGAGACGCTCGACCCCACCGTCGACGGCGGGCCCGCGGGTGTGCGCGAGGCGACCGGCGGGCGCCCGCGCGGGGATCGCGTAGGGGTGTCACCATGGAAAGGGAGGTGGTTCGACAGTGGCTGAGCGGCGACGCGTGGACCCCGTTCTCATCACGGACGCGCAGATGTCCTACGAAGAGGAACTGGAGATCCGCAAGCGGCGCTACAAGTGGACGATGGGCATGCGGATCCCGTGCATGATCCTCGCCGGCGTCTTCTACCAGATCCCCTGGGTCGCGGTGACCCTGCTCGCGATCTCGGTGCCGTTGCCGTGGATCGCCGTGCTGATCGCGAACGACCGGCTGCCGCGCAAGGCGGAGACGCCCAACCGGCACCGGCAGGACCACCGGGCGATCGAGGCCGGTCCGCGTCCGGTGATCGACCAGGGTGGCGACGATCCCGCCGGCCCCCGGCCCACCACCGACGACGAACAGCCCACCGGGACCACGGGAGGCGGCACCGCCTCCCCGCCCTGAGGTCGCTCTCGGGCATCATGGGCGCCATGTCCACGACGACGCTGCCCGAGGTCGACACCCGGCCGGAGACCACCGACAAGACCGGTGACGACCGGCCGGACATGTTCCACTACGTCAAGAAGGACCGGATCGCCGAGAGCGCGGTCCTGGGGAACATGGTCGTGGCGCTGTGCGGCGAGACCTTCCCGGTGACCAAGTCGCCCAAGCCGGGATCGCCGGTGTGCCCGCGGTGCAAGGAGATCTTCGAGGGGCTCCCCCCGGGTGGCGGCGACGGGGAGTAAGCCCCCTCAGCCCCGCGCGAGCAGCAGCCGCAGCGGGGTGGAGGACGGGTCGCCGGGCACCGTGCGCAGCACGGTCTCGGTGACCATCCCGGCCGACCGGTAGAGCGCCAGCGCCGCGACGTTGTCCGCGGCCACCTCGAGCCACAACCGCCCCGGGCCCGCCCACGGCGGCCAGCCGGGGGCGGCGTCCGTCGCTCCGGGCACCCCGGCGACGGCGAGGGCGGCACCGAGCAGGGCCCGCCCGGCCCCGGTGCCGCGCCGGTCGGGGTGGACCACGAGCCGGTGCAGCTCGACCCCCGGTTCCGGGCCGCGGGGTGCGGCCAGCACGATGTAGCCCGCCGGGCCGGGCTCGCCCGGGCGTTCCAGGAGCAGGTGCAGCCGCGCCGGGTCGGCCGCGGCGTCGTCGTGCCACTCCGGTCCGCAGGTGACGCCGATGCCCGGGGCGCCGTCGTCGAGCGCGGCCAGTGCGGCGGAGTCCGCCGGGCCGCGCCATGGGCGCAGGACGGCGCCCCGGGGCGGGCGTGCGGGCGTCGTGCGTTCACCGGTCGTCCGTGCGGGGGTCGCCACCCGGCCATCGTGCGTCCACCCGCGCGCTCCCGCTCGGCCGGGGCCGCGGTAGCGGGTTCAGGACCGCAGGAAGGCGTCGATCTCCGCGGCGAACGGCTCCGGGTCGAGCAGCAGCTCCAGGTGGCCGCCGGGGTAGCGGCTGATCCGGGAGCGGCGGATCCCGCGGTGCAGCATCGTGGCGTTGCCGCGCGGGACGATCGGGTCGTCGTCGCCGGCGATGATCAGGGTGTCCGCGGTGATCGCCGGCAGCAGCGGCAGGCTGGTCCAGCCCGAGAGCGCCATCAGCTGGTAGTAGTAGCCGCGCATCGGGCCGCGCCGGGCCCCCGCGCCGAGCGCCTCCGCGGCCCGTTCCGGGTGGTCGCGCAGCGAGCCGCCGTAGATGCGGGCGGCGACGGCGTCGACGTAGGACGGGTCCTGGTGACGCTTCGGCGAGGTCATGATCGCCATCACCCGCGGCGACGCCGGGATCATCAGCGCCCCCGGACCGGTCGCGGCCAGCACGAGCTTGCGCACCCGGCGGCGACGGCTGATCGCCAGCTGCTGGGCCAGCATCCCGCCCCAGGAGAACCCCAGGACGTCGGCCTCCCGCACGCCCAGCTTGGTCAGCACCTGCCCGAGCCGGTGCGCCATCCACGTCAGGTGGTACGGCATCCGCGGCACCGCCGACCCGCCGATGCCCGGCGGGTCGAACCGGATGACGTCGAGGTCCGCGGGCAGCGCCGCGACCAGCGGGTCGAGCACGTCGGTGGCGGCGCCGATGCCGTTGCACAACAGCAGCGGGGTGCGGCGGGGGCCCGGGCCGGAGGCGGGGCGACGCACGACGCGCAGGGCACGGCCGCCGACGAGCACGTCGTGCTCCTCGAGGCCCGCGCCGCCGACGGGCCGGGAGCTGGAAGTGGTCATCACGGCCGAGCCTAGGTGCCGCGGCCGGGCGGTGGGGTCCGGACAGCCCCGGGTGTGATGATCCCGGACCCCACCCTCAGACCGGGGCGGTCTCGCCCAGGTAGGTCCCCGGAGCCGGGAACACCGGGCGCAGGCGACGCCCGCCCAGCTCCGGGGGCGCGTCGCGCATCGTGCCGGAGCGTTCGACCAGCCAGGCGGCCAGGTCGTCCCACCAGGAGCCCTCCACGGCCTCGGCCCGGGCCCGCCAGCGCTGCGCCACGCCGTCGCCGGTGGAGCAGGGTGCCGCGCGGAACCCGGTCGCCACCGACGGCGGCGCGATCAGCGCGCCCGCCTGGTCGCCGGGGGCCAGGACGAGCCGGCAGGCTCCGCCGAGGCGCTGCGCGGTGCGGTACCCGCCCGTCCAGGGCTGCACCGGGTCGTCGTCGGCGGCGACGAGGTAGCTGTCGCGACGCAGCTCGGCGAACCGGACGGGGGTGCCGAGGACCCGCACGTCGGGCCGGT